>JAKQPY010000056.1:0-65123 GCA_029564465.1 Bacteroidota bacterium
ATTTATACTGAGCCTGCCGAAGTATCGAAGGGTGAATCCGAAGTTGCTTTCTCCATAACCCCTGCCTATGCTTCGATTAACGTTCCGCTACGCTCCACTACTCAGCATGACAGGGGCGTTGTCACCCTGAGTAGCGCAGTGGTAACCGAATTTGTCACCCTGAGTAGCGTAACGCAGTGAAGCGCTAATATATACTGAGCCTGCCGAAGTATCGAAGGGTGCATCCGAAGACGTGCTTTCTCCATAACCCCTGCCTATGCTTCGATTAGCCTTCCGCTACGCTCCACTACTCAGCATGACAGGGGCGTTGTCACCCTGAGTAGCGAAGCGGTAATCGAATTTGTCACCCTGAGTAGCGAAACGGTAATCGAATTTGTCACCCTGAGTAGCGAAGCGGTAATCGAAGGGTGAATCCGAAGACGTGATTTCTCCATAACCCCTGCCTATGCTTCGATTAACGTTCCGCTACGCAACATTACACTGATTAAAAAAAAAGCAGGGCCTTATTCCCTGCTCTTTTTTATTTTGTTATTGCAAACTATTTTCCGAATTTAATACTGGCCTGGGCTGCAGCTAAACGGGCAATGGGAACGCGGAAAGGTGAGCAACTTACGTAGTTCAATCCGTTTTTGAAGCAGAATTCCACTGATGCGGGATCGCCGCCCTGTTCTCCACAAATACCCACCTTAAGTGTTGGGCGTGTAGCACGACCTTTTTGCACTGCCATTTCGATAAGCTGGCCTACACCTTCCTGATCGATTGTCTGGAACGGGTCGGCGGGGATGATTTTGTTATCGAGATAATCGTGCATGAATCCACTCACGTCGTCGCGGCTGAAACCGAAGGTCATTTGGGTGAGGTCGTTGGTACCGAACGAGAAGAACTCAGCAGTTTTGGCCATGTTGTTTCCAAGCAGACAGGCACGGGGTATTTCGATCATGGTTCCGTAGAGACATTTGATTTCTTTACCAAATTTTGCTTCCACTTCGGCCTTCACGCGGTCGAAAATCACCTTGCTCACGTTTAGCTCGTTTACATCGCAGGTAACGGGCACCATGATTTCGGGTATGGGGTTTTTACCTTCGGCAACCAGTTCAGCGGCAGCTTCGAACAGAGCGCGGAACTGCATTTCGCTGATGGCAGGATAGGTGATGCCCAGACGTACACCACGGTGACCCATCATGGGGTTGGTTTCGTGGAGGTTGTGCACGCGCTTGGCTACTTCTTCCTGACTCAGACCCAATGCCTTGCCAATTTCGGCTTGTTTGTCGGGGGTTTGCGGTGCAAACTCATGCAGCGGCGGGTCGAGCAAACGGAAGGTCACGGGCAGGTTGTTCATCACAGCCATAGTGCCTTTCATGTCGCGTTTTACGAATGGAAACAACTCGTCGATGGCTTTCTGGCGTTCTTCTTTGGTGGAACTGAGAATCATTTTACGCAATACGAAGAGCGGCTCGTCGGCTCCTTTGCCATAAAACATGTGCTCGGTACGGAACAGTCCAATCCCTTCGGCGCCAAAATCGCGGGCGGTCTGGGCATCTTCAGGGGTATCGGCATTGGTGCGTACGCCCATTTTACGGTATGAATCAACAATTTTCATGAAGTCCTGGAAGCGCGGGTTTTCGCTGGCATCCATCAGTTCGATGCTACCGGTGTACACGTGGCCTTTTGTTCCGTTCAGGGTGATGATGTCACCTTCTTTAATAACGACATTGCTGCCTTTCACAGTAGCCGTTTTTGTATTTTCGTTCACATCGAGGGTGCCGGCACCAACGATGCAGCATTTTCCCCAGCCGCGTGCCACGAGTGCAGCGTGTGAGGTCATCCCGCCAAGGGCAGTGAGAATACCATCCGAAACGCGCATACCATCCACATCTTCAGGGTTGGTTTCTTTGCGCACGAGGATTACTTTTTCGCCTTTGCGTGTCCATGCTACGGCGTCTTCGGCCGAGAAAACAGCCTTACCAACGGCAGCACCGGGGCCTGCGGGCAAACCTTTTACTATCGGAGTGGCTTTCTTTTCGTGTTCGGGGTTGCAGATAGGGTGCAAGAGTTCGTCGAGCTGAGCGGGATCAACACGCATTACAACGGTTTTGTCGTTGATAAGCCCTTCGTGAAGCATATCCATGGCCATGTTGAGGGCAGCGGTTCCGGTGCGTTTACCCACGCGGCACTGCAGCATATACAGCTTTCCTTCCTGAATGGTGAACTCAATATCGAGCATATCGGTGAAGGTTTTTTCGAGGATATCGCGTATGTCGCAAAGCTCTTTGTAGGTGCCGGGCATAAGTTCCTGCATCGAAGCCAGATGCTTGTTCTGCTCGTTTTTGGTGTCGTTGTTCAGGGGGCTCGGGGTACGGATTCCGGCTACTACATCTTCGCCCTGAGCGTTGATGAGCCATTCGCCGTAGAAAATGTTATCACCGGTGGCCGGGTTACGGGTGAAGGCAACTCCGGTAGCCGATGAATCGCCCATGTTGCCATAGACCATAGCCTGAACGTTTACTGCAGTACCCCAGTCGTCGGGAATACCTTCGATGCGGCGATACGAAACTGCTTTTTTCCCGTTCCAGCTTTTGAATACGGCCATAATACCGCCTTCGAGCTGTTTGCGTGCATCGTCGGGGAATTCGCTGCCGAGCACTTCCTTAACTTTGTTCTTAAATTCCTCGGCAAGATATTTTAAATCATCGGCAGTTAGGTCGGTATCCGATGCAAAGTGTTTCTGGTGTTTATATTCGTCAAGCATTTCGTCGAGCTGGCGGCGGATGCCTTTGTCGAGACCTTCGGCTTTATCCATAACCACATCGGCATACATCATAATAAGGCGACGGTAGCTATCGTAAACAAAGCGGGGGTTGTTGGTTTTTTTGATTAATCCGGGGATGGTAGCCGAACATAATCCTACGTTGAGTACGGTGTCCATCATGCCGGGCATCGAACTGCGGGCGCCCGAACGACACGAAATCAAAAGCGGATTTTCGCTGTCGCCATATTTCATACCCATGTATTCTTCCACTTTTTTCATGCCGTTCCATACCTCGTCCATAAGACCCTGCGGAAGGCGGCAGTTGTTTTCGTAATATTCGGTGCAGGTTTCGGTTGTGATGGTTAAACCGGCAGGTACCGGAAGACCAAGCAAACACATTTCGGCCAGATTGGCCCCTTTTCCACCAAGCAGGTTTTTCATGCTGGAGTTACCATCGGCCTGCTTGTTTCCAAAAATGTAAACACGTTTTTTTTCTGTTGTCATCGCTATAAGAGTTTATTAGTAAACAGTTTCGCTGCTGCACCGAAAATATTTTGTTTTCGGCAAAGCAGTCGCAAAAATAATTGAAAATTAGTGTATTCGCACTATTTTTTTTAGGAAAATTGAAGAAATCAGCAGCAATAAAGTATTGATTCAGGCTTTTGGTAGGAGAGGGGATTAAAATGGCCTGGCTTATTCCGGGTTCGAAGATGGGGGGCTCGCGAAGAGATGCAGACGCATCCCAAATCCCGCCTTCGTTGCAGCGCCGTCGCATGTGTCTCAGTATTTGCAATTCTCATCAAAATATAAATTCCTTCAAAATTTGCCATTTGCACGAGTTAAATTGAGCTGATTCCGGAGTCTAAGACACTTAGTGTCGAAATGTCAATACCGTTCGCACGAGTTTACATTGAGCTTGCGGAAATGTCAATGCCGTTCGCACCGTCGTCAATGCCGTTCGCACCATCGTCAATGCCTTTCGCACGTCTGTCAATGTCGTTCGCACCGTCGTCAATGCTGTTCGCACGCTCGTCAATGCCGTTCGCACATCTGTCAATGTCGTTCGCACCGTCGTCAATGCTGTTCGCACGCTCGTCAATGCCGTTCGCACGTCTGTCAATGCCGTTCGCACGCTCGTCAATGTCGTTCGCACGTCTGTCAATGTCGTTCGCACCGTCGTCAATGCCGTTCGCACGCTCGTCAATGCCGTTCGCACGCTCGTCAATGCCGTTCGCACGTCTGTCAATGCCGTTCGCACGTCTGTCAATGCCGTTTGCACGCACCTCCGAACCGTTTGCACGCACCTCCGAACCGTTCGCACGCACCTCTCGTAGAGACGCGATTTATCGCGTCTGCATAATCGCGTCTGCATAATCGCTTTTCATTCATTGCATCTCCTTCTACCATTTACAAACAGCATGCAGCAAGCGTCCTCATTTGCGGTAAGGTTTTACATATAGATGCAACGCGAAAACTGTCCTTCGTCATGGTTTAGTTTGTGATTAATTTTTAATTTTGTGCTGATAAAATTCTTCAATACTTTAAAAAACTGATAATGAAACGTACTGCATTTACACATTTCCACGAAGCATTGGGCGCCAAAATGTCGCCGTTCTGTGGCTTTAACATGCCGATTGAATACACCGGCATTAACGATGAACATTTAACCTGCCGCGAAAAACTCGGTGTTTTCGATGTGTCGCACATGGGCGAATTTTGGGTTAAAGGGCCGAAAGCCGCTGCTTTTATTCAGCGTGTAACTTCCAACGATGTGTATGCACTCGTTGATGGTAAAGTGCAGTATAGTTGTTTCCCAAACGAACAGGGTGGTATTATCGACGACCTGTTGGTGTACCGTTTTAAAGCCGACAGTTTTTTGCTCGTGGTGAATGCTGCCAATGTTGATAAAGACTGGGCATGGTGCGAAAAAATCGGCCGTCAGATGGGTCTTACCATTGGCGATGAACTCAAGAATATCAGCGAAGATATTTGTCAGTTGGCCGTTCAGGGACCCTATGCGCTGAAAGCCATGCAAAAACTCACCGGGGCTAATGTTATCGATATGGAATATTACACGGTTCAGACCTGCGAGTTTGCCGGTATCGACGAGGTGATATTTGCCACTACCGGTTATACCGGAGCCGGCGGATGCGAAATTTATGCTTATAATAAAGACGCCGACAAACTTTGGAAAGCCGTGATGGAAGCCGGTGCTGAATTTGGTATTAAGCCCATTGGTCTTGGCGCACGCGATACACTCCGCCTCGAAATGGGTTTTGCACTCTATGGCAACGATATTAACGACAGCACTTCGCCCATTGAAGCCGGTCTGGGATGGATTACCAAGTTTGTTGATGGCAACGATTTTACGATGCGCGCCTATCACGAAAAGCTGAAAAACGAAGGAACCAGCAAGCGCCTTTGTGGTTTCGAAATGATCGACCGTGGAATTCCGCGTCAGCACTATAATGTGGTTGATGCTCAGGGTAACCTGATTGGCGAAGTTACTTCGGGAACCATGTCGCCGATGATGAAAATAGGTATTGGAATGGCCTATCTGAACAAGGGGTTCTGGAAAGAAGGAACCGAGATATTTATTGATATCAGGGGTAAACACCTCAAGGCTAAGGTGGTGAAAATGCCCATGTTCAAGGGACAGATTCCTGCAGTGAAATAATTTTAGGCACCCCCATAGTGCAGGGCCATTGTCAGCGTTGTGCGGCAATGGCCTTTTTTAGTATTTTTGCGAAAATCAAGGAATGACAACACCGTTGAACCATAGTGCCGGAAGCCGCAAATTATATGCAAGTGTGCATTCGGCTATTACGCAATTTGGTCTTGTTGCAAGTGGCGACCATATCCTGGTGGCTGTGTCGGGTGGCACCGATTCGCTATTGATGCTTGAAGCGCTTTGGCGCTACCGGAACAACCTGCGCGACGATTTTCGCATGACTGCTGTGCACATTGTAGCCGAAGGTGTTGATTATAGTATCGACCGCAATGCCCTGACGCAGTTTTGCACCGACCGCGGGGTTGAGCTGCTGTTTCGTGGTTTCGAATTTGTGAAAACCGAAAAATCGTTGAAGTCAACGTGTTTCTACTGTTCGTGGCACAGGCGGAAACAATTGTATGCCTTAAGCCGTGAGCTGAGCTGCAACAGGCTTGCCCTGGGTCATCATGCCGACGACGCCCTCGAAACCCTGATGCTGAATATGTGTCGTCACAAGAGCATCAGTTCATTGCCGGCTTTGCTGCCGATGTTTTCCGGCCGGCTTAGTGTGATTCGTCCCTTGATTTTGTTGTATAAACAGGAGCTTACCGAAATAGCTGAAACACTGCAGTTGCAGGCTATGGTTACTCGCTGCAGTTTTGCCGATGATACCAATCGCCATAAAGCCAAAAGCCTGATTGATGAAGCAGAGAGGTTGTTTCCGGGTGCAAGAGCCCGGATGTTTGCTTCGTTGTCGTCGGTACACGAGAAATACCTGCCATGTAAGCTGGGTGAGTCTCCGATTGTGTCGGGTCTCAACGAAATTCACCCCGGAAATGGGGATTAATCGTTGGTATAGGTCATTCTTTCTCTAAGTTTTACTTGATATTCGGCAGTTTACCGGTTGCCAAGCCGGTCGCCGAGCGGAGTCGAGATGCCCGGCTTGGTGTTCGGCCCGGCTCCGTCCTCCACCCTTCATTGAATTTGAGAAACGAAAATGAAACCACCCGTCATTGCGAATTTGAGGAACGAAAATGAAGCAATCTGTATTCGACGGGTGGTATTAAAAATGACAACATAGTTTCGGTATGTCACACCGGGCACCTCGGCTCCGCTCGGCGACCGGCTTGGCAGCTATCGTGATTGAGCCGGGGATTAATCGTTTAGGTAGGGGTTGTGTGCTTTTTCGTTTCCTATGGTGCTCGACTCCATGTGTCCGGGCAATACTTGTGTATTTTCGGGCAACACGAGCAATTTTGAAGTGATGCTTTCGATAAGGCTGTGGTAATTGCCTTTGGGTAAATCGGTGCGGCCTATGCTTCCGGCAAACAAAGCGTCGCCGGTGATTACAAATTGTCCGGCTTCAGAATACAGGGCGACACTTCCCGGAGAATGCCCTGGTACGTGTAGAACCTGCAATTCGGAGTTCCCGAACCGGAACACTTCAATGTCGTCGAGTCTGTGGTCGGGCGGTGCGGGTTGCTGCATTTCGAAACCGTACATGCGGGCATGTATCAGCGAGGTCTGAACCAGAAAATTGTCTGCCGTGTGCATCCATACAGGAATATTGTAGTGCACCGATAAAAAATTGTTACCGCAGATATGGTCAAGGTGCCCGTGTGTATTAATTATGGCCACCGGTTTTATGCCCTGTTGACCGATAAATTCAATAACCAGTTTTTCTTCCTGCCGACTGTTGCACGCAACATCAACCAAAATAGCTTCGAGCGTTTCGTCGTAAACAATATATCCGTTTACACCAAAGGGGTTCAGTGTGATAACCTGTACCTGTATCATTTATTTATGTGCTGGGTTTGCTTCAATGTCTTCTTTGCGGTGCTTCCAACGGCGGTGACTCCATAACCAGTGTTCGGGTCTGGTGATTATATCTTTTTCGAGTCGCTGCATATAGAGCGAAGTAATTTCGCCGAAAGCGGTTTCGGATGGGTTTTCGTGCAGGAGTTCCAGGTTTAGGGAATAATAACCCCGTTTGATTTTTTTTACGGCAAAATAAATCAGGGGTGCGTTCATTTTTTTTGCATAGGCTTCGGGTCCGTGCAGGCAGGCGGTTTCTTTTCCAAGAAATTGGGTCCAGATAAGCTTGTCAACATTCGAAGGGCTTTGGTCAGCAGCGAGAATTATGGCCAGGGGTTTTTCGTGATGCTGCGAAAAATATTCGCGTGTGTTGTTTACTGCAAGCATTTTCATTCCGAACCGTGCACGGATTCGTGTACCAAAGTCTTCCATATACGGATTGCTGAGCTTCATATAGATTGACACAGCCTGATGGCTGAGTGCGGGTCCCAGTGCCAGAATGCCATATTCCCAGTTGTTGTAATGGCTTGCCAGACATATCACCGGTTTGTTTTGCTCAAAGTAGGGTAGGGTAATTTCGGGGTTTAGCACCGTATATCGTTTTTTTAGTTGCTTTTTACTCAGGCTGAACCCTTTGATGGTTTCGATACTGATATCGCAGAGATGCCGGAAAAACCTGCGCCTGATACGTCTGATTTCGGAATCTTCCTTATCGGGAAACGACGATTTCAGGTTTTCGTAAACAACTTTCTTTCGGTAACCAATCAGAAAAAAAACGATCAGATAGCTTATGTCGGATATTACATATAAAATAAAGAACGGAGTGATTGCAAACCAGGCTATCAGAAAACGAAATATGTAATACACAAAGCGGTTCATGCGGCAAAGATACTAATTCAGCGAATACACTTTATATGTTATCGGAATGCCCCATTTGATGCCCAGATTTACCGACCACGAATTGATTTTGAGCTTATCGCCATAGATGGTTTCTTGGGCGAAAACCTTTGTCATACCTGCGAGATAACGGTATTCGGCATATAAACAAATGTTGGGTTTTATGCGGTATTCCAGTCCACCCTGCGCAAAAACCGAAAACCCAGTTTTTTTGTATGTCCCATCGTCATATCTGTTGATGTTGTATGGATCGACAGCAATGCCATTGCGTGTTTCGGGCAGCCGGGCGTATTGACGTGCCGAAATCAGAAATGCAGCTTCGATACCAACACCGAGGTATGGGTTGAATTTTCGTCCAAGATTGAGGTTTGCCGATATGGGGATGGTAAAGTAGTTAAGTGCGGTCGTGATGGTGGTGTCAAAGGGATTTCCGAGAATATCACTGCACTGACCCTCGAACCGGTATCCGTATTGGGCAAGCCCGAAGCCGGCGCGGATACTGAACTCTCGGGTGGGCTGATATTCGACAAATAAACCGAAACCCGGGGCGATACGGTTCTGATCGATGGTGAAATTTCGCAAACTGCTGAAACTTAAACCACCCGAGAATGCTACATATACGGTGGTGTCGGACCTGCGATCCCATGCCTGACTTATGAGGGGAGCCAGACAAAACACGATGAGGATAAGTTTTTTCATTTACTGTTGTTGTTTTCTACTTTACTGTCCACAATTCCGTCGCTGAATTCAGTTTGAATAATATCGCCGGGTAGGAGGGAAGCCGCCGACCCAACTGCTTTTCCGTTGTGACGTGTTATGCTGAACCCGCGTTTTAAAATGGTTTTGGGATTCGAGAATTCGATATTTTTTTCGTAATGATTCAATGTTTCGCTGTGTTGTTTGACGATTCGCAGCGGAGTATTCCGGAATTCCGTCTGCAACGCGCTGAGAGCGGACCGTGCTTTTAGTGTTTCAACAGTAACGAAGGTATGCATTTGCTGACCCAATGTGTCGAGCAGATGATAATGCCGGGCAATTGCAGTGCCTGCCGAGTTGATAGTGGCTGATGCCAGTTTGTCGTGAACAGCAGAAGCTCTCGACAGAATATCACGGCTTCGACTGACGAGCGTAAATGCCATGTAATTCATCAGGCTGAAATGGTCGTGAAGCCGGTTTCGCGACAATCCTGAAATCGATTGGTAGGTTTCATTGAGTTCTTCCTCGTAGTTCCGGTTGTGCTCAACAATTGAAGCGGCTACCGCCGTGGGTGTTTTAAAGCGGGAATGCGATACCATATCGGCAATGCTGTCGTCGCGCTCGTGTCCGATTCCGGTAAAAACGGGAACAGGAAACTGGGTGATGTGGAATGCAATATCGTAACTGTCGAATGCGGCAAGGTCGGTTTTAGCACCACCACCCCTGATAAGCACGACAACGTCAGGTTGTTTTCTTGCATTATAAATATGGTTGAAGGCTTCGATTACCGATTTCTCGGTTTGATTACCCTGCATGATGGCATTATACAAAGTCACGGTAAACCGGTAGCCAAAAATATTATCGTTCAGTTGATTGACAAAATCGCCGTAGCCTGCAGCCCCTGATGACGAAATCACGGCAATACTTTGAATAACTTCCGGCAGCATCAGGGTTTTGTTCATATCGAAAACACCTTGTTGAATCAGGTTGTCGATTATTTCCTGACGCTTTCGTTGCAAATCGCCCAATGTATAGTTGGCATCTATGTCGTGAACCAGCAGGCTGAGTCCGTACACCGCATGAAATTCAACACTGACCCGCAATAACAGTTTCATCGAGGCTGACAGGGGTTTCCCTGTTGTATGCTCAAAATAGGGTCGTATAAACCGATAGCGATTTGCCCAGATGATGGCTTTTGAAGAGGCAACAATCTGATCGGAATCAGTAGCCTTTTCGACGAGTTCGAGATAACAATGACCCTGCCTGTTTTCGGTAATATGGTTTATTTCGGCAACAACCCAGTAGTAATCAGGCAGCTGATTGCTAAGACTTTCGCCGATAAGTTGATTTAATTCGTAAAGGCTGATTTGCCCCTGCATCAGTTGCCGGTTTTTATCAGTTTCTGATTGTGATACTGATTGCCGGCCTTCAGACTAACGATGTATGAACCTGTCGGCAGATTGGGAAGTCCCTGCACCGTAATCTGTCCCTGCGTATCGCCGCGCGTTTCAAGCGATTTGAAAAAGATTCGGCTGCCATCGATGGTGGTGATATTTAATTCGATGCTGTCGGATTCAATGCCGTTATATTGAACCGTAAGTGATTCGTTGAACGGGTTCGGGAAAACACGCATTGTTTTCATTGAATTTTCGCCCCGGTCATTTATACCGTTCAATTGCTGATGCAGACTTCCGAAATCGGGGATACCGTATCCGTAAAGCGAATCGGGGGTATTATACATGTGCGATGCTTCGCGAATGGCATCCATGAGTTCGATGTTTGTCATTTCGGGATGAGCCTGCCACAAACAGGTAACCATGCCGCTGATGACGGGGGCCGAAAACGAAGTTCCCCACCCGGGATAAATACCGCCCAGTTGTTGACATATAGTAGCCGCACCAACCCCGCAAACATCGGGTTTGATCCGTCCGTCGTGGGTGGGTCCCACGCTGCTGAAATCGGAATGTATGCTGTCGTAGCCAACCGAACCTATGGTTAATACACCGGGAGCATCGCCGGGTGTGCCGATGTAGGGTATTTCTTCGTTACCGGAATTACCGGCCGAAACCACCACCATCATACCCCGTGATGAGGCAATATTGGCGGCTTTACTAACCCAGGCAGTGATTCCATCGAGCTGAGCTACCTGATGCGACCAGTAAGGGTTGTCGTATTCGAAATATCCCAGCGAAACGTTGATTACATCGGCTCCCATACTGTCGGCGTATTCTGCCCCACACGACCAGTTAATTTCTTCGATAATGTTCTCGTATCCGGCATCTTCGGTTACTAGCAGCAGAAAATTAGCTTTGGGAGCTGTTCCTATCAGCGTGTCAGGCACATTGCCCCCGATAATTGAGGTAACGTTGGTTCCATGTTCGCTGTATCGGTAAATATCTTCATTATGGTTAACAAAATTCTTCATTGCAACTATCTGGTTGTTGATGCGCAGGCTATCGAATGCCCTGAGTGTATCGAAACCCATAAACCCTGCGTCGGTAACGGCAATGAGCATCCCCTGACCCTGAAAGCCGGCATTGTGCAGCATCTGGCCATTGTGCATATACACCTGAAGCGACGACCAGCCATAAGCAAGTTCGTCATCAGTGTTTTTTGCCGGAAGTTCATCGTTAAGTTTCAGGTAGGGCATTATTTCGATTGACTGCCGGCTTCTTTTCTTTCTTTTGGTCTGAACATTCACCGACTTTACGAAAGGTAATTCTGCAATATCGCTAATAAGCGAAGTATTGGTAGTGCGAACCACCACTCCGTTGAGCCATTTCGAAATATTGATGACTTCGACACCGGTGGCTTCCACCGCCTGAATATACGCCGGGTTTACGGGCAAGTCGCTGCTGTCGGTGCTGATGTTGTATCTCTCACGACGGTCGAGAGCCCTGTCGCTTAAATAATCGCCGGGTTGTTCGAGTGTGTAGGGCGTCCCGGTTTTATTCTTGAACTCAATCCAGTACACATCAGGGGCAACCTGGGCAAATAAACTGCTTGCGGTTATTATAAGCATCAGGGTTGTGAGTAGTGTTTTCATAATGTCAGATTTTCGTTTGCCGCTAACCCCGGATCCGGCTCCGCCGGGGCTATCAGGCTGTTTAATCTTCAAGATTATACGTGTAGCCGGTGAGTATCTGATAATAAATTGTTCCTGTTGTAATCCGGTCATCCACAGGAATTTGCGGAATTACTTCCTGCGAATTGATGTTGATTTGCTGCTTATAAATCAAGCCAATATGGCTGGCATATACCTCGCGACTGTAGTTCTTGTGAATGAGCGACGAATCGGCTTCGTGCATCACCGTGAGGGTTGAGTCGAAAATCATACCGTTAACCGTAAAACTGCGATTTGGATTTGCAATAAAATATGTTTTTTCAGCTGAGGTATTAAACAAATTTCCATTCCACGATTTGCCTTCGGAAACAGGAAACCGTATTTTCACGAACCTTAGGTTTTCTTCTACCGCAAAGGCAGCCTGTTCGTATATCTGGGCAGTCCACACATCGCTGATTTCAAAATTACTGTTGCCTTCGGGGCAAATACTCCGTTCGGCAATATAGGCTGTATGCCCGGTATTGTCGGTAAAACTGCCTGTATAGGTTTCTTTTAAACGGTAGCGCAATGTGTCGTAGCGGCTCACCGGTTTATCAATTACAATTTCGACAACATCGTAATAACGGATTAGCACGGTGTCGAGCGGAAAGTACTGAATGCCGGTGTAATCGGCTTCCACAGGTTCGGGTGGTTCATTACTGCAGCCGCCGGCAATCACTGCAATCAAAATAAATCCTATAATCAGCCATTTGTTCATTAGGGCAAAGTTAGCTAATTTTCGAAATAACGCCACCACCAATAATATCGTCGTTTTCGTAAAACACAGCCGATTGTCCGGGCGTTACAGCACGGGCTTCGGCCTTAAACTCAACAAACCAATTATCGCCGTGTTGTAGTATAACTGCAGGTATTGCCGGGGTTTTATAGCGGATTTTTACCATTATGGTGTCGCCTGAATTGACAGGTTTGTTCAACAAAACATTGTTGAGCTGTGCTTTCGGACAATGTAAATCTTCGGTTTTTCCTAAAACCACGGTATTGGTTTCGGGTATTATTGCCGTAACGTATGCCGGTTCACCCAATGCAATTTGCAATCCTTTACGCTGGCCTATGGTATAGAACGGATACCCCTGATGTTTGCCGAGAATTTTGCCGTTTGAATCAATAAAATTACCCGCTCCCGGTAATTGATTCACGTTCTCGCGAATGAAACGACGGTAATCGTTGTCGGGAATGAAGCACACTTCCTGACTTTCGCGCTTGTCGGCAATGTGGGTGAATCCATGACTGCGGGCAATTTCTCGTACTGCCTTTTTTGTTAAATCACCCAGAGGAAACATGGTTTTTCGAAGCACTTCGTCGGTAAGCATCCATAAAAAATAGGATTGGTCCTTAGTCAGATCAACCCCACGACGAAGAAAATGACGCTTGCCATCAACCCCGATGCGTGCATAATGCCCTGTGGCAATGTATTCGCAATCAGCCTGCATGGCTTCTTCGAGTAAAATACCCCATTTTATGATGTTATTGCAAAGCACACAGGGGTTGGGTGTGCGGCCTGACATGTATTCGTCAATAAAATTACGGATAATGGTATCCTTAAAAACCTGACGAACATCAATAATGCGATGCTCGAACCCAAGGGTGTCGGCAAGGCGCCTGGCTTCGAACAAGGTGTCGGCGTTGCAGCACCCGGTTTCTTTTTCCATGCAGGCTTTCGAAATGCTATCGTATGGCCTGAATGTAATGCCCGTTATCTGATAACCTTGTTCCAGCAACAAAATGGCTGCCGTAGAACTGTCGAGGCCACCGCTCATGGCCAGCATTACTTTTATATTTCGATTATTATTCATGTAAAACAGAGGAAGTGCTAGCCACCGCGTTAACCCGCTACAATATTATTTGTTGTTCCTGAAGAATTCAATAGGATTGTCAAGATAGTCTTCGGGATTTTTGAATTTATCCTGATTCTGTTTTGCCCATTCAATTTTTTCCTGTAATTCTTTGCTGTTAGCATCCATGCAATCAGGGGCATCATAAATGTATTTTACTGTATCAATGCATTTACCCCCTTCGTAAAAATACCAAAGGCCATGCCGCATGCCTTGCACATATGGCCCGGTTTCGGCAAGGTTTTTTTCCGGATCATATATTTTAAAAATGCCTTCTTTCTTATTGTCCTTATAGAGGCCTGATTCATGCACGTTTCCTCCGGCAAAATATCGTGTGTAATTTCCGGTGAGAACTCCATGAACGTAATTGCAATCAAGCAGTTTATCACCGCTGGGATAAAACATCCTGACAAAGCCATCAATCGTATCGTTGATATAGTTAACTTCGGTACTCAGCACACCATCTTCGAAATATATCTTCCAGTAACCAATGCGCTGGTGCAATTTATTGTACTTTCCGGTAGCGGCCGGTTTACCGCCGGGCCAATACAATTCAGCCGAAATTACATCTTTTTTCGAATAATCGAGCACCGATTTCAAACTTCCATCGGGGTGATAATAGAAAAATGTACCTACGGGCTCGTCGTTATCGAAGTAACCTTTGTACCGGATTTGCCCGTCGTCGTAACGTTTTACCCATTTCCCCTGCTTCTTGTTGTTGATGTCGATGTAGTTTACGAGGGTGTCGTTTTCTTTGTGGCCAACCTGCGCCTGTAAGGGAAGAATAATCACCGAATAGAAAACTAAAGACAGAATTAAAAATCTCATATTTTCGTTTTTTTCAAGTGTATCAAAATTAATGCCTGCGTTTATTTATTACAACTGAAACGCAGCAATTTTATATTTATTTTTTAAACAATTACCATGCAGAATGAATTCTGTAAATTATTTTATAAACATCAGATAATTAATAATATAGGATTTATTCTTATCAGTTGGTTTGTGTGTAAATGTATTTTTCAACATATTTTTATGCTTAAATACGGATTTAATTGGCCATATTTGCAAAAAATTGAATTACTGATTTGTAACATTATATGAAGCTGTTTCTTGTAAATCTGTTTTTGATACTTTCCTCAACATTATTGTTTTCGCAGGCTGTACCCAAAGTGATTGATACCTTGCCATATCAGAATCTTCAGATAATTATATTCGACGATTACAGCTGGAAATATGTAAATCACGAAAGTGTAGAACAGGAGATTTTCACCCGTACTTCGGCCGAAACCATGGATTATATTCTCAGGAACAAGTTGTATGAACCTGATAGCGCTGCTATTTTTGGAACAACCTGGGATTCCATCGAGTTATTTGGATATGGCGGTTCGAATTTCGAAAATTGTCGTGATACCCTGGCAATTCCATTGTTGGCCAAAGACACTTTTTTTATCCCGGTACAGGGCCGTATTTTCGGGGAATTTACCTGGCGGGGTGCCCGTATGCATTCCGGGGTTGATATTGATTTAAAGACGGGAGACCCCGTGGTTGCTGCATTTAGCGGAAAAGTACGTAAAGCCTACTACAACCCGGGTGGTTACGGTTATATGATTATTTTAAGGCATCGCAATGGACTCGAAACCTATTATGCCCATCTTTCGCGGATGCTGGTAACCGAAGGACAATGGGTAGATGCAGGTGATACAATAGCCTTGGGTGGAAGCACCGGCCGTAGCACGGCTCCGCATCTGCACTGGGAAGTTCGCTATAAAGACAACGCATTCAATCCGCGAATGATTGCTGATTTCGACAACAACAAGCTGGTAACCGATACCCTAATCCTGACACCGGCTGACTTTAAGCATGTGAAAGAACTTACCGAAGCCAAATATCATTACATTAAGCAGGGTGATACCCTATGGGCTATATCGCGAAAGTATGGCGTTTCGGTAGCCAAATTGTGCTCCCTCAACGGTATCAGCGAGAATAGTATTCTCAGGCTTGGGGCATCGCTGCGGGTTCGTTAACGGGATTATATCCCATTTATCTTAAAGTCACATCAATGGTAAATTTCGGCGTTTTCATTTCGTCGGGCAAATTCCTGAAATCGACGGTTTTAAACGAGTAGGCCTCAACGGGAACCTTATTTTCAGCAAAATAGGCTTTTATCAGGTTTTCGCGAAGTGCGAGCAATTGATTCAGCCTTGACTGAGCCTTTTCGGGAGTGTATTTTGTCATGCAGGCCTTACGAATGCTGTTATTGTCGGCATCAGCACCGAGACCGAGATAAGTCAGAAATTCCGAAGTATTGTCAATCATTTCATTCGCTTCCTGTTTAAGTGAATTAAAGTCTGCATCCGGTTTAAGGGCCCGTAAGTACATGAGTTTTGTTTCGTAAACAGCTATCAGGGCTTTTTCGGTATCAGGATCGGTGGTTTGGGTAAAAACAAACGCCAGTTCACCTTTCTTCTTGATAAATCCGGCTATTTTCTCAAGATTTTGTCGTTGTTCCGTATTCAAACTGTCTTGCAACCATTCAAAGTTTATTTGTTTGATTTTTTCGGGATTTCCACCCACTGCATTGCCAATTGCATTAAACGGAGCCGCAGCCGTTTTGATGAGAAATTCTTCCAAGGTTTTCCAGATTATTTTTCTCACTTTAAATTTGGGATCAGATGGGTCTCCCGAAACAGGCAGGTCGAAATCGATGACGTCGTTGCGGTCTTTTAAAACATATAAAGCCAATCCAATGGGAACTTTATACGCGGTAGTGTCTTTTGTTTTTTTACCCATATCCAGGTCCAGAATTCTGATATGGTTTTCACTTTCCATGGCTGCGGGTGTCAGGTAAATGCTACAGTCATAATTGAATGTTCCTTTCAGGATGGGGCGCGCCAGATAATACTCGGAATAGGGTGACAGGAACACCATATCGAGGTCTCTGAGTATGGCTTCAAGATAGAATGTTTCGAGGGTGTACATGTTAACTGTGGCTTTGCCCGACAGCTTACCCTGGTCGTTTAGGTTCATGGTGAATTCCATCGGGACACGGGTTGCCAGATCGGTATAATCGCGCATGGTAAAATTCAACTGCGAAATATCAAGCAGAAATGGCCGGTTCAGGGTATAGTCGGCATAAGCAATATTGCCGTTAACTACAGTGAGTTCCTGCACCGAATAATGCATTTCGACCGTGTCGTTGGGGTCAGGAATGGTATCTGCCCAATAGGGGGCAAGCACTATGTCGTAGTTGGCTCCTTTACTGCTCAGTGTGGTGTTTATTTTTGGATTTTCGATAAGCATCTTACTTATATCGTAATTTTCACGCCAAAGATTAATCGATTCAAGTTCCAGATGCACTTTGTCGGCACTCATAAATGGTATCATCGTCGGATCGGTAATCATGAGATTGGTAACACCGGCTTCCCCTGTAATTTCGATATTCATAAGATTGGTCAGGCTTCCGGCTATTTTAATATCCGAATACAGATTGCCCGTAATTGAACCGGCATCAACATAGTCGTTGAAATAGCTTTTAAATGGAGTTATATCGATGTTTTCGGTTTTAGCCGTTACTTCATATTTTGCTTTAGCCTGGTCGATTGTCCCGGCAAGTGACACCTTCCCGTTTTCTCCCATTTCGAATTCAATACCCAGGTCGGAACGGCTGTTATCCCAGGCAATCTCAGGAATGTTGAGTCCGAGGTTCTTTAGCTCGGTTACCGAATTGATGGTTTTATCTTCGTAGCGTAGGTGGCCACCTGTAACTGTAAGATTTTTTACCAGATATTTAATGGTATCGCTACTTTCTTCCTCTGGTTCTTCTCCCTCGGTGAGGTGCTCAATGATATCATCAAAATTAAATCCTTTTTCGTCGGCAACCACCGAGAGTGTCGGGTTAACCAGTTTGATTTCGGAAAAAGCATATTGGTTTTTCAACAAACGCCAGGGATCCATATCGATAACCATTTCGTCGAAACCCAGAAATGTCTGTTTTGCATCTTTTTCGTAAAGCACAAAACCTTTGGCTGAAACACTAAACTTCAAATAATTGATATGCAACTCGGTAATGCTAATTTTACGACCAATAATCTTTTCTCCGTTGTTCTCGACATACCATTTAATAATGCTCGATAGAAAGAACATCAGAATGGCAATTATCAGAACAAAAATAATCAGTATTTTCAGCCCGGTGCGGCGTTTTCGTTTCTTTTCCATACTCCATTATAATTATAATACAAACATATAATTTTCGATTGGGATTTTGTAATCAAAAAAAAAGAGGCTGTCGAATAATGAACAGCCTCTTTAGAATTATTTTTTATTACCGGTTATGACTTAATGTTTGGCAATTCCAGACCATAGCCTTTCTTTTTATCAACGGCTTTCAGCAGCAATCCGAGTAGTAATGCTGCAACACCAAGTAATGCAAGCATCAGTAGCGGATTTGTATAATCATATGATATTGCAGCCTGTTGGGGTGTTATTGTACCATCATTAAGTTGTTTAACGACTTCAGGGTTTGATGAATTAAGGATTCTACCGATTAATAATGGGAATAACCACAAACCGATGTTCTGTATCCAGAAAATCAGAGCATAAGCAGAACCGATTACTTTTTGGTCAACTAATTTGGGAACGCTTGGCCACAACGAAGCAGGAACCAATGAGAAAGAAGCTCCAAGAACTAAAATAGTAACGTAAGCAATCAATACACCACCAATGGCACTGCCTTTGGCTAATGGTAATACAAATGCAAATGTTAAATGGCAAACGATTAATAAAATAGACCCTATCATAAGCATTGATGCAGCTTTTCCTTTGGTGTCAACATATTTACCAAGAATAGGAGTAATACCCACAGCCAATAAAGGGAATACAGCAAAAATAGTTTCAGCCGACTGACGCATATATCCCATATAGCAGAAAGTAATCAGGGCAATTATTGAAATTCCCAGGTAAATATATTTTTGGGTGCCTTTGCGAAAATTGCTTATAAATGCAAAAGCAGCAACAATCAACATAATTCCATATTGCACAAAAGTAACGGTATTCGAAGCCCAGAAAGTCCCAGCTTCAGGTTCAACAAATGTGAGATTGCATTGCAGCATATTCACTGCATACTTTTGGAATGGGAAAATTGCTGAATAATAAAGTACACAAAGTAAAGCGACGAGCCAAAATCCGGTGCTTGCAAATATTTTGCGGATATCGCTCACTTTGAATGGATCGTCTTTTTCTTCCGCTTCGCCGGTTTGTGCATCAAGTTTCTTATCCATGAAGAAATAAACAATGAACATTATCAGAGCAATCATTAGTAAAATTACTCCGAAAGCAACAGAATTTGCTACGTTTACATCCATCAAAAAAGTATCACTGGTAGAATCTGCTCCCCATTTTGCAATTAGTGGAGAGAATATCATACATGTTGCAACTCCTAATCGAGCCAGTGCCATTTCTGAACCCATAGCCATCGCCATTTCTCTGCCTTTAAACCATTTCACGATACCACGTGAAACTGTAATTCCAGCCATTTCAACGCCACAACCAAAAATCATAAAGCCGACTGATGCAAGTTTTGCAGATGCAGGCATCCCTCTATAAAATGGTGTAATTCCTAATTCATCAAATCCCGGGATATAATTTAAATTTTCTGTAAACCAAGTTTCTAACCCCGAACCAATAAATGAGTTGCTTACTGAGTACCATTTAATAACAGCACCAATTAACATCACAACTCCAGACAAAATAGCGGTAAATCTTACGCCTAATTTATCCAAAATAATTCCTGCAAAAATGAGGAAGAAAATAAAAACATTGAGAAATGTTTCACTCCCCTGCATAGTTCCGAATGCAGCCGAATCCCACCCTCGTGTCGATTGCATTAAGTCTTTAATCGGTGAAAGTATATCCATAAAGATATACGAGCAAAACATTGCGAATGCTAAGAGCACCAACGCAGTCCATCTGGCTGCTGTGCTGTCTCTTAATGTGCTTTTTAATGCATCTGTCATAGTGTTTCTGTGTTAAATGTTGAAAATTTTGATGAACAAAAGTAACGTTTTTCGTAAATCTCAAACATTTTTTTTAATTTTATTTGGTGTCAGTTGTACATCTATCTTTTTGTATTAATGTATGTGAAAAACAAATTGATATTTATATGCAAATAATATTGGTTCGAAACCATATTATTGATATATTTAGCCACGTAATTTAAAATTAATTGACATGAGAAAAATTTACCTTGTAAGTCTGATGATGCTTGTGACTGTGATGGCTGCCATCGGGCAGGCACTCCCTGATAACTGGACAGTGGTTACCTCGCTGATTACAGTTACCGAAGAAACAAGCACTGTAAACAATGGCAGTTCTGCCATGAAAGTGGTATTTACCGGCACAGCGAACGAAGATATTCGTTCCGAATCGTTTGCTGTAACCAGTGGAGCAAGTTTCAGCTACACCCTCGATGTGTACGACAACGATGCTGCAGGACGAGTGAGAATGGCTATCATCTGGAGCACAGGTAACGATTACCAGAACATTTATTCTGTGGATCAGGCCGGTTGGCAGACTTTAACCTATTCCGCAAATGTGCCTGCCGGAGCAACCTCGGCTTATATTCTGCTAAGGTTTTATGACGTATCTGCTTCATGGGATGGAGATGCCGAATTGTTTATTGACAATGCCGTTTTCTCCGAGAACTCAGGTGCAAACCTTATTCTCAATCCTTCTTTCGAAGATTGGTCGGTTCCTGTAATACCTGAGTACACCATTGCCGAAATTCAGGGTTCTGCTGATGCTTCCCCTTATGTTGGCGATCAGGTAATAACCGGAGGAATTGTTACCGGTGTTTCTGCTACCGGATATTTTATTCAGGATGGGGCAGGTGCCTGGAACGGAATTTTCGTTTTCAACAATACAAACACTCCCGTAATTGGTGACGATATTACCATTAAAGGTATCGTTGCTGAATTCAATGGAAAAACCGAGATGACGAACATTACTGAATATAATGTTAACTCTGTGGATAACGAGTTGCCCTTGCCGGTTGCCGTAACAACACTGGGGGCTGCTGCCGAAATGTACGAAGGTGTTCTGGTATCGGTAGCTGATGCAAATTGCTCCAATGCGGATGCCGGTTTTGGCGAATGGACTGTTGACGATGGTTCAGGTGCAATTAATATTAATGACCTGATGTTTGCCTATACCCCTGTTGCTGGAAACGACTACAATGTTACAGGTGTGGTTGATTTTGCCAATGCAGCATTTAAAATTGAACCGCGCTCTGCCGACGACATAACTGATTTGGGTAACCCCATTCAAAACGCAATCAATCACGCAATTGCCAATTCATCGCTTACCTTGAATCCCAATCCGGTCGAAATTAATCACGGTGAAGCAGCTGAATTTGACGTTACCATACAATACGCCACATTCTCGCCAGACCTTCCGGCAGGATATTATGTTGATGCATTCATAACTTTTTCGGAAGCCTTACCCGAAGGAATTTCAATCAATATTGTGCATACCGGATATGGAATTGATGTTACTTATGAACCTGCTGCAGGAACTACCGTACTAACATTGTCGCAGATGTTGGGTGTAAGCCCTGCCTTGCTCTGGGGTCATTCCGGTTTAACCGATGTATGGAACTTAAGCATCAGCGGCTTGCCTATTGGCGAATATGAAGCTCAAATCGTGTCGCTGGCCGACGATGGAACCGATGGTCCGTTCAGTACTTTTGAACTGGCGTCCGATGTACTCAATGTAAGTGTTCTTCAGACTATTGAGGAAGCCCTGGCTTTACTCCCCGCTTCTTCTTCACTTTCTATTGACCCAGAATATCAGTCACGAACCTGGGGCGAAAATGCTGACCTCGAAGTTGTAGCTGTTTTCCCAGGCGAAATTGCACCCATTCTGGCTGAATATTATACCGATGCTTATATTCAGATAAGCCCGGCACCAACTGATGGTTTTGTTGTTTCAATTGTATACGACGATAACAATGGTGGTCATGCCGAACTTGGCTCTTTCGATGTGACTGCAGGTACCGAAAATATATACCTGAGTGAACTTGCTTCGGTCGACCGCACTTTACTCAGCGGCCATGCAGGATTGCAGATTACCTGGACTGTTACCATCGGGACGCTGGCAGTTGGCGACTACACCATAACCATGTCGTCGGTTACCAATACCGAAGCAGGGTTTGGTACGGGTGATTTTGTGCTTGCCACCGATAATGCACAGGTTGTTATTGAAAACGAAACCGACCCGATTACAATTATTCAACAACCGACCGACCTGGTAGTTTGTCAGGATGTTGAAGCTTACCTTTTTGTGGAAGCCGAGTCGGAAGAAATAATTTCATACGAATGGTTCCTCAACAGCGAAAGTACAGGAATTTTGAATGATACAATTTATGTTACTACTCCGGGAGAATATTATTGTGTACTGACGACTGAGTCAGCCACTCTGACAACAGAAACAGCAAGCTTTATGATTTCGGTTCCTGTAGTGAATCTGGGTCCCGATGCTCAATATTGCAATGGATATATCGCTGAACTCAACGCCGGAGAATTTGCTTCTTATGAGTGGCAGGATTTAAGCACGAATGCTACATTTACTGTAACAGAATCCGGAGAATATTTTGTTGTGGTTAGCGATGAATATGGCTGTACCGCTTCCGATACAATTAATATACTGTTTATTCTGGATTGGAGCTTCAGTTTGGGCGAAGATGTGTACCTCTGTCCCGAAGCAGTTATTACCCTTGAATCACCTGTAGTGGGAGCTTACGAATGGAATACCGAAGAAACCACGGCCTCTATCGAAGTGGAAACTGCCGGTGAATATATTCTGACTGTGGTTCAGGGTAACTGCACCGAAAGCGATACTATTGTTGTAATAGCTGCCGAAAACCCCGAAGCGTTTGATTTTGGTGATGAATTGTTTGCTTGTCAGGGTTCGGAACTCAGTATTGAGTCTCCCGTAGCAGCCGAGGCGTATTTGTGGAGCACAGGAGCTGTTACTGATGAAATTGTGGTAACTGAATCAGGAACATATACCCTGACTATTTTCAATGAAGCCGGTTGTTCTGCCAGCGATGATGTGGTTGTAAATTTTGTTGACTTCATTATTATTAGTCTTGGCGACGATATTATGGCATGTCCCGGTGACAGTGTCGTTCTTGATCCGGCAGCCGGTGCTTCTTGGATATGGTCTGATGCTTCTGAACTCAGTACTCTTACGGTTGGCGATGCCGGAGTTTATTCGGTTACAGTTACCGATTCTTACGGATGCACCGGTTCCGACGAAATTGAAGTGGCTTACAGGATTGCTCCTGCCGTGAATCTGGGCGAAGACATCGTTTTCTGTTCGGGTAACATGCTTGAACTTCAGGCTCCCGTTGCAACGGAATACGTATGGAGCACGGGTGATACCTTGCAGGGAATCGAAGTGAGAGTATCGGGCGATTATTCGGTTACCATTACAGATGAATTCGGGTGTCACAATTCCGACACGATGAATCTTACGGTATTACCTTCTCCTCTGGTTGATTTGGGTCCTGATAATACAATTACCGAAGACCAGACCATTATCTTAGGTGCATACCCCGGTTATACAACTTATCAGTGGTTCGACAATTCAACCAGTGATTATATCGTTCTCAACGGTCTCAGCCTGGGTGTTGGCGAACATATTATCTGGGTTAGGGTAACTGCTTCAAACGATTGCGAAACCTACGACGAATTTACGCTTACCGTAACCGAAGGAATAGGTGTTGATCCTGTGATCGCAGAATCAGTGAATGTTTTCCCAAATCCAGTAAACAATATATTGAATGTTGATTTCGGTTTGCTTAACGGAAATAAAAATGTGAGTCTGTTTGATGCCACCGGACGTTGTATCCTTAGTATTAATACAACCGACAATCAGACATCATTAGATTGTAGTGGTTTGGCTGATGGTATGTATACCGTAAGCATAAGCTCCGAAAATGAATTTGTTCGCAAAACCGTTGTAAAACAATAAATTCTGTAAATTGCATGTTATACAGGCAACGGACTTCCGTTGCCTGTGTTTTTTGTGTAAACCTCTAATTGTTAATAAATAGTGAGATGTTTAATTTGAAATGAAAATTCATAGTAATAATTTTGAAAAAATAATTTTGACAATGAAAAAAAGTATCTTGATTGTTGCCGCTGTTTTATTTCTTTCCGCAGTACTTTATTCCTGCAAAGGAACACAGGATTGTCCTGCCTATAGTAAAGCAGAAAGACCCCAGGTGGAAAGCAGGGCATGATTTGCCTCAAAATAAATTCGCTCGGGTAACGTTATAATTTTATTATATTTGTTACGTCAGAAGCATTTTGTGTATGAATATTTCGTTGAGGTTCATTCTTTTGTTATTGTTGCTGTTTGTCCTGAGTGGATTTGTTTATGCTCAGGGTGAAATTGAATTTGAACGCGAACCTGATAATTATAACGAAAATTCGTTTGGCGCAAAATTGAATTCCAATGGCTGGGGCCTCGATTATCGCTTTTCGCAGCGAATAACCTATCGCTCACGCTATTTTTACGAGGCAGGCTTTGATTATGTGAAAGATGCCAAAGAAATAAAAGTAATTAACCCATATTTTAATCAGCAACGAAAATTCGTTTTTGGAAAAATTCACTCTTTTCAGACAATAAAAGCGGGTATGGGCTACAACCGTTTATTGGTTGAAAAACGCGACAGGGGAAGCATTGCAATTAATGCTAATTTCAGTGCGGGCGGAATTTTAGGGATAGCAAAACCCATATACTATGAGTTGGTTGACAGCACCAAGGTGGTGGGCGATATTCAGTATTATTACACGAATATTCACCGGCTCGATATTCATAAATATAACCCAACCGACGTGGTAGGCAAGGCCTCCTTTTTCGATGGTTTAAGCGAAACGAAATTTATTCCGGGTATTTTCGTGAAAGCTGCCTTGAATTTTGATTTCAGCCGTAATGTGATGAAGAGTAACCTTATTGAAACCGGCATTAATTGCGATTTTTACTTTAATGAAGTTGAAATTATGGCGGAAAACCCGAAAAGCTTGTTTTTATCAATTTATGTATCATATAGGTTTGGGTCCAAGTACAACGCCAATCTTAGCCGTGAGGCACGAAAAGAAAACTAATGTTTTTTCTAATGTTAATTTTTTGTTTTAAGAAAAATCATTTATATTTAGAGGTTTAAAAGAAGTTCGGTTGAATTGAAATATTATTTATGTAAATAGTTTATTATGAGAAAGTTAACTTTACTTGTATTGTTAGTGTCCGCCATGGGTGCGGCAGTTTTAACAGCTGTTATTTCGCAAAGAAATGCCAAATCAGTGTATGTTCCGCAGTCTGATGATACTGTTTTGGCGAATAATGGTTTTTCGGGAGCCGCAAAATGGATTTTCGAAAGGCAGGCAAACCTCGAAACAGGAATGATTAATCCTTTAGCCATTGAGAATGCAGCAAGGCAGGTTGGCAGGATGAAGTCTTCGAAGAATTCTTTAAACCTGAACTGGGAATTTGCAGGCCCTTCGAATATTGGAGGCAGGTGCAGGGCTATTCAAATTGATAAAACCAACCCCGATATTCTATATGTGGGCGGTGTTTCGGGTGGACTGTGGAAGTCAACAACCGGAGGAACAAGTTGGGTTCAGGTTAAATATGCCGGTGATGCTGAAACCGGAACTATTCCCAATCTGAATATCAGCAGTATTTGCCAAACCAGCAACGGTGATATTTATTTCGGAACAGGCGAATTATTCGCAAATCCTTATGGTAGCGGTAATACCGGTTTTCAGGGAGCCGGTATCTGGAAATCAACCGATGGTGTGACTTTTTCACGACTCGCATCAACCTGGTCGGATGCCACCAGCAAAAACACTTTTGTGTTTGTAAACCGTCTCGTGGCTCATCCTACACAGGCCAATACCTTATATGCAGCAACCAAGCGTGGTTTAATGGTTACTACCGATGGAGGTGAAACCTGGACCAATCCAATACACAACGTGGCTGATTTCCCCATTACCGAAACCTGCGGAACCGTGGCAATAAGCAGCGATGGAACCCATATCATTGTTGACCTTGGTGCACAGGTATATGTTTCGCACAACAGCGGTACCACCGAATCGTGGGTAAAAGTTACCGGCAGCAACGAAGGTAATCTTCCTACTACTTCTATCAGAACTGAACTGGCGATTGCTCCTTCCGATAAAAATATTATGTACGCCCAAACAACCAAAAGCGACAGGAGCCTCTTAAATATTTATCGTTCGACCGACGGAGGTCTTACATGGTCTATTATCGGTCCTGGTGGTAGTGCAACATTTAATCCATTGGGTGAGCAAGGCGACTACGACAATGTTATCGCAGTGTATCCCGATGATGCCAATTCAATTATTGTAGGCGGACAATATAGTTTATGGAAATGGGGACTTACAACGGGTTGGGATATGCTCACCATGTGGTCGGTAGATCAGAATAGCCCAATGTATGTACATGCCGACCAGCACGAAATTAAATTCCATCCTACAAACCCCGATATTGTTTACTGCGGAAGTGATGGTGGAATACATCGTTCGATTAATGGTGGTACCTATTGGACAACGCTGAATAAAAATTTCGGAGTTACCCAGTTCTATGCAATTGGACACAACGGAACGAATAAATTGATTGGTGGCACACAAGACAACGGTACTTTATATATTGACCCCGATCGTACGGTTACCACGGGGCTCGAAAATGAAGCTGTTTCTGTTTCGGGTGGTGATGGAGGTTACAGCGAAATTTCACAGATAGAACCCTCCATTATGTTCAGTACAATATATTATGGATCTTTGTATCGTTCCGAAGATACTGGAGAAACCATGGCTTCGTTTTACAATACCCGCTTGGAAAATAGTGCAAAACCCGGTGATGAAACCCAGGGACATCCTTTTGTAACTCCCATTGCCTTATGGGAAAGTTTCAACGATGTTAATTCTATCGAAACGGTTAGTTTGATTGCTAACCGCGACTATGAAGCCGGTGAAACTGTATTTATCGAAAGCCATATTAAAGATAATTATGTGCGGGTTACCCTTGATGCCCCTGTTGCCCAGTACGATACCATTGTGGCCACCGATCATTACCAGTCGAGGATGGCTGTTGGCTTCAAAGGCGGAGTGTGGATGACTACCCAGGCTTTAAATTTCAGGGTTACTCCCAACTGGCAGCCTGTGGCCAATTTGCGCAAAGAAGCCAACGATTACGAAGTTGTTCAATGCATTGAATTCAGCGCCGATGGTGCGTTCATGTATTTTGCAACCAACCGTTACACCAGTGGCGGTTCAAGTTCTATCCTTTACAGATTAGGCGACTTTAACGAGCATCGTCTCGATAGTGCCCGCGACGCTGATTTCAGTACGTACGAACTTGAATTGGTGCCGATTGCTGTGTTCGGTAGCCGCACAATTACCGGTATTGGAGTTGATCCAGAATCATCAGGTAATGTAGTTGTTACTTTAGGTAACTACGAAAACAACGATTATATTTATTATTCTACCAGTGCCAATGTAGCTCCGGCTGTAACTTCAGGTCCGGGTAGCTTTGTTGCAAAACAAGGAAATCTGCCGGCTATGCCTTGCTATGATGCATTAATTCTTTGGAACGATTCACGTAAAGTGCTTGTCGGAACTGAATTTGGTGTATTTGGCACAGCTGATATTACTGCGGCCAATCCGGTTTGGACCGATGAGAACGGGAACGGACTTGATTATGTTCCGGTATATCACCTACGTCAGCAAATAATTCCGAACGGATGGATGCCCGATATGCAATTCGACAACGGAATCAGAAATCATGGCTACATTTGGGCTGGCACGCATGGTCGGGGTATCTTTAAAACAAAGACCTATGCAGGCCCGGTTTCGGTCGAAGAAATTAGCACCAATGTACCGAAATCAACAATTAACCTTTTCCCGAATCCTGTAAGCGAAAATGCAACAATAAGCTTTACCCTCAACGAGAACACCGATGTTTGTGCTCAGGTGTTCGATGTTCAGGGTAAACTGGTTAAAACGTTCAACTGGAAATCGCTTTCTAAAGGAAATCAGCAGAAATCAATTAATTGCAGCGATTTAAAAGATGGTGTGTACGTGATTTCGCTTCAGGGTGGATCTGCAAAATCGAGTACCCGTTTTATTAAACGATAAGGTTTATTCTCTAACCGAAAAGGCTTTCGTTGTCGGAAGCCTTTTTTGTTTGATTTTATCCCGCCATGTATGCGCTAATCCCCAATTATTGTTTGTGAGTTAGCGTTAATTATATATTTTTGCAACCTGATTTCTGATGCGATTATGGCCTATAAATGGATAGCAAAAGCTGTGGTTCAGAAGGTAATCAGTTTTATGCCTTATCGCGAAAAACTGAATTATCTTTTCCAGCGATATGTTACACATGGCGTTGAATTAAACGATATTTATTTTGGCTATAAAATTCAAGCAGCCTCCGACCACGTAAAATATATGCGTAAATATGCACCCGAAGGTATATTGTGCAATCAGGCTGTGCTTGAGCTGGGCACAGGATGGTATCCTGTTATCCCTATCTCAATGTATCTAAGCGGGGCATTATCGGTTACCTCAATCGATATCAGGCAGTGGATGAATAAAAAGTCGATTTTAACCTGTATCGACAAATTTATTGAATGGCGCGATTCGGGCAAACTCGATAATTATCTGAAAGTAATTAACGATGAGCGATGGAATACCCTAATTGAAATATCTGATCGTCGCGAAGAGCTTACCGAAGAACAAATCTTAGATGTACTTAGGTTCAGGACAATGGTTACCGATGCGAGGAACACCGGTTTGCCGGCACGCAGTTTCGACTTAATTTGCTCAAACAATACGTTTGAACACATTTATCCCGCAGTTCTAGAAAACATTCTGATAGAGTTTAAACGCTTACTGAAACCCGGTGGAATAATGAGCCACCACATTGATATGTCCGATCATTTTGCCCATTTCGACACATCGATTACCATTTATAATTTTCTGAAATTTTCATCGCGGCGATGGAAAACTATTGATAACCGGATACAACCGCAAAACCGCCTGCGTTTTGTCGATTTTAAAGAAATGTATAAAAACCTCGGGATTCCGGTTACCGAAGAAGTTATTTGGGAGGGCAGCCGCGAACAGCTTAGCTTGTTGAAACTTGCCCCGGAATTTAATCGATACACCCGAGATGAGTTGGCGGTTTCGCATGCCTATTTGGTGAGTAAATTTCCTGATTAAACAATATAATATTTCATACTATGAAAGGCATTCTGACCATTGTGTTGCTGATATGCTCCAATGTCTTTATGACACTGGCTTGGTACGGCCATTTAAAATTTGCCGAAATGAAGTGGTTCAGTAAATTGGGTATCGTGTCAATTGTATTGATTAGTTGGGGCATTGCACTTTTTGAATATTGTTTTCAGGTTCCGGCCAACCGGATTGGTTATGCAGGCAATGGCGGACCTTTCAATATGTTTCAGTTAAAAGTGATACAGGAAGTAATTACCCTTCTGGTTTTTACTTTTTTTACCCTTTTGGTTTTTAAAACAGAAACACTGCGAACCAACCACATCATTGGCTTTGTATTTCTAATTCTTGCTGTTTATTTTATTTTTAAAAAATAATCAGGCAATAATTTCTCCGTTAATTATTATTTCAAAGCTCAGTTCCATCGCCTTGCGATACACAGCACTTACTCCGCAATATTGCTCTTCCGATAATTGTACTGCTCGTTTGACCTTATCGGGTGGTATATTGTTACCGGTTAGCAAATAAATCACTTTCATGGCTGTATAATGCTTCGGGTGGTCTTCGGTGAGCACCGATTCAATTTTCACCTGAAAACTGTCGGGGTAAATTCTCATTTTGCGCAAAATAGAGATTACATCCATGCCCGTACAACCTGCCAAAGCAACCATCATAAGTGGCTTGGGACGGGGTCCCAGATTCTGCCCACCGAATTCTTCCGATGCGTCAATGTTTATTATGTGTCCGTTTACATGGGACGAGAACGACATGTTTTCGTTCCATTCCAGTACAATAGAGTCCGTAGCCATATAAATTTTAGTTTTGGTTTTTAATATGAACGTTCATTTGGGGATAGGGAATACTAATGCCTTCTTTAAAGAAATTTTTATAAACCTGCTCATTCATTTCATGATAAACGCCCCAGTAATCTTCGGTTTTCACCCATACCCGTACCACAATTTCTACTGCACTTTCTTTTAAAGCATTTACAGCAATAAAATGTTCCGGTTCATCCAGTATTCTGCTATCTTTTGCAATCAACCCGAGCAATACCGCCTTGGCTTTGTCGTATTCGTTGCCATATCCTATCCCAAATGTCCAGTCAACGCGTCGCAGTGGTTCAGTGGTAAAATTGGTCATCGAACTGGTGGCCAATCCACCGTTGGGAATGATGATTGTTTTATTGTCGAAGGTGGTAATGATGGTACTAAATATCTGAATTTCTTTCACTATGCCCAAATATCCCTGTGCCTCGAGTACATCCCCCACTTTAAAAGGCTTCAGCAGTATAATAATTACCCCGCCGGCAAAATTCTGTAGGCTGCCCTGTAAAGCCATACCTATGGCAAGTCCCGCAGCACCAAGTATGGCAATAAACGAAGTAACCTCGATGCCCACCATGCCCAGAACACTCACAAACAACAGGGTTTTCAAGGCAATATTGGAGAGGCTGATAAAAAACGTTCTCAATTCCTTATTCGTATTGCGCTTATTCATTACCTTGCGCATCGATCGTGTTACCAGTTTTATAATCCACAGTCCCAAAACTAGTACAAGAATTGCCCCGAGAACTTTGGGCCCAAAACTGAGGGCGAGATCAATCAGTTTGTCAAAAATTGGTTTTGCATCCATAATTAATAAATTTTAGAAATAAATTTTTTATATCGTTATTTGGTTATCGCAATTTCCAATCATACGCCGAGTTTTCTTTGCGGGCTGTCGGTTTTTGCCGGCCTCCGGTAATGGTTTCTACTTCCTTAATAGAATAATCTTTTATCTCTGAAACAGTAATATGTCCATCATGGTTCAAATCGGCCTGTTTATTTTGCACCCCATTGATAATTGTAAAGGTAAATATACCGTTTTTCCATTCGTTCGATTCTATGGCAAAGCCTGTGCCCGCAGCAGCTGCCAATACCATGGTTCCCGTTCCTTTATCGAGTCCAGCGAACATTTCTTTCATAATGTCGAACGAATTGTATATGCCGGCTCCCGATTTCGAAGGGTTATATTCAATACTGCGGTAGGTGTATTCTTTAACCATGTTGTTCTGTGCAAGTTGGTTATCAACACTGTCAGTAGCCAAATCAGTAATTTGGATGTCATCGCTAACAGCTTCTTTGTCAACTTCCCCGCTATGGCAGGCATCTACCAGCAGTAACTTGTGCCTGGCTGGAATACTGTCGAGAAAGGTTTCAATTTCATCGAAAGCTATGCCTTTCAAATCAGGCTTTTCGAAGTCGATATCGCTGGTAGCATAATAAAAATTCTGATCTTCGTTCAGCAAGCCGTGACCCGAAAAGAAAACAATGACCCTGTCGTTGGGTTTTGTGGAAAGAATTTTTGATTTTAAATTAAAGAAATTTTCACGTGTAGCAGCGCTGTCGAACAATGTATCAATTTCGATGTGCCCAAAGTTTTTGATTATAGATTTGTTTTTTAAAAACATACGGGTTAGGTCACGCCCGTCTTTTACGGCGTACTTCAGGTTGATGGCTGGGTCGTGATAATCAGAAACACTAACAACAATAAAATACAGGTTGGGTTTTTCGGTTTTAACCGGAATATAATCAATTACCAGATTTTCTTTTCTCGACTCGGCTGCATTGCTGTTTATGCATGAAACCTGAATGCTGTTTTTTCCGAGTATCAGGCTGACCGGTACTGTGAGTTCTATGTTGCCGGTTTGATTACTTCGGTAACTGAGACCATTTCTGCCATATATCGGTACATCGTTTGCCCAGATTTGTATTCTGTCGATGTTATATCGGTTGTCCCATGCTTTTATTTTCAGTACAATGCTGTCGTCGGTGGTGCTTAGGGGACATTCCGAAAGATTTGTGATTTCAATTTCGGGCGTATGCCATTCCGGCGAAAACATGCTTTCGGAGAAACCTATTTTCTGCAAGCGTTTTTCGTATGCCTTACGATACAAATCGATGGTTTTTTGGTCAACAAACCCAAGTCTTTCGAGAACGATGTCTGGGCGATTAAACTGTATGTCGAACTGATCGGCTGAATATAAATCATATCCCAGCTTAAAGCCAATAGCATTCATGTTGTTCTTCGATGTGAGATAATAATTGTCGTCGGTAATAGCTATTTTATCGTTTTTACCAATGGGAATAATGCTGATTATCAGTTCACCCGTTGTTGTGTTCCAAAGTTTTACTGACGCATCATCACCGGTTGATGCCACTATGTTCCTGTAAGGATGAAAAGCAATGCAGTTAATCGCGGCAGTATGTCCAGTGCATACAGCTTTTTGAACTATTTTATCTTCTGATATCTCGAATAATACAAGATCGTTTTGACTGGAGGCAATGGCCAGCTGATTGCTTTTATTATTGAATGTGGCTTGTGTTGCTTCGATTCTATAGGTAAATAGAGATGTGTTTTTATAGAAATCGTACAAATAAATTATGCCAGAACTTAATATAACTCCGACTGAATCGTTGCACATCACCGCTTTATTGGCTTTGAAAGGTAGTGATATGCTGCTTTGATAAATTTTCTTATTGTTGCTAACCAGCCAATAGCAAATGCTGTCGGTACCATCAAAACTGACAAAAACCGTATCGGAAATAAACAATACGTCAGTTACCTGATTTGCGTGATGAATCAAAGTTTTTTTCCATGGTTTCGCAATATTGTTCACTGTAATGATACCGTTTTCATAACCGGCTGCAAAAAGGCTCCCCTTCGAATTGCAACCTGTGCAGCTTATCGGGTTGGGGGGGGGACAACGGAAATAACCCCAGAACTTTTTCGTACATTAAGTTTCTGAATTTTCGATATACAGAATTGGTCTCGGTTATTTTTAGGTATTGTTCGCTCTTCGACTTGATGATGCGGTTGTCTTCGCCGGCTGAAAAATAGCTGAGCGTATCGGGTAGCGAAGAAACCGAAACAATACCATGTTTATGGACACGGGTAGTTGTCGATTGTAGGTCAGCACTGTACAGGTCGATGGTTTTAATGTCGCCCAGTTCGTTTCCTAACATCAAATAGCGTCCCGATGCATCAAAATTAATGGAACGGTTTCGAAACGACTTGGCAGCAAGCCGTTTTTCTTCGAAAAGCTTATGAGTGTTCCAAATAATTATGGATCGGTCAGAACTCGCTGATGCAAAATTTGTTTCATCAGGGTTAAAAACTATGTCGTTCACATCTGAATTGTGCCGGTTCAGATAGCTGAGTTTCTTACCCGAATTGCTGCGTATTTTTTTTCCGTTATCGGCACTATATAAATATATTTTACCATCGCTATTGGCCCCCAGCAGTAAATTGTTTTTTTCGGAAATACCCGTAGCATTAAAAACATCGGTGAAGTATTCACACGACCGTTTGTATTTTGTTTTGTTGGTTCCAGTCTCCCTGTTGATGAGTTTATTCCCTTCGGCAGTAACTACTAAATAATTTGCTACATGGCATTGATTCCTAATTCTGGTTTTCTGAAGAACTATGGTGCTGTCTTTTGTTTTTAGGGTTCCAATATCCCAAACTTTTACCAATCCCTGATTGCCAATTATCAATCGTCGGTTGTTGTCGGTAAAGTACATCGATTTTACTTCTTGGTCAAATAACAGCGAACACATTTGTTTCCCAAGCAACACATTCCATACAATTATTTTTTTGTCGCTGCCATAGCTGGCCAGTAATTTACCATCGGTTGAATAGCACAGCAATTCAATGCTACCTGTATGACCGCTTTGCACAATCAAATCTACTGGTTGAGCCAGCAGCAGAACCGGCATAATGAAGAGAAGTATTATCAGAGGCAGCTTCATAACTATAGGCTAAGTCGGTAGTAAAATTTCAGGGGATTATTTATCACAATGTTCCCCGATGCATCGGTGTATCGCACATAAAAATCGGGGCGAAGGTAAAAACCGTTGTAAAAATTCAGATTACGTTTTACTTTCAGATGGATGCGGTACAAATGCACGTTTTTCTGTAATATTCGGTCGAGCGATGCTATTATCAACGGGCCTTTATTTTCCATTTCGGTGTAGAAAAACGAACTGGTTTCCATGAGAAAGCCTCCGGTTCTTGAACAAATATCAGCAAACAGGGGTGCATGGTATCCAATCGATATAATGTTAATGCTGATGTTCCGGTTGAGTGCACTGTCAATTAGCTTATTCGCATTTAACCCATAAGAATCATCAATGTTGTATGTGTAAACGGTAACGAAACGTTGTTCATTTACAGCAAAAGTATCTATGTATCGCATCATGCTCATGCAAGCATCATAGATGTTGGAACTTCCGGATAGCTCTTCGGTATTTATTTCGGATTCCATAATTAGCTTTTCATGATATGTGCCTCCGAAAGGATTTCCAGTGCTGTCGGTAAAAATTTTATAATTGTTAATTGTGCTGCTGTTACGCGCAAAATAAGCAATCGACACCTGATTAAGATTGTTCCTACTGCTTTCAGTAAAGAAACGGTTCACAGCCCGGACTCTGAAATTAAAAGCATCGAGGTATAGGGGCGATTCGCTTTGGTTAATCAGCAAAATGTTAGAGTAGGGTAGAGAATTGTCAACAAATAGGCGCTCAATACTATCGATTTCGAAAAAAACACTACTTGTGCTTTCGATGTGAAATGCTGAATCGGGAATTAAAGTAAAATCCTTACAATCTTCAGTAATAGCAGCCACATCTATTTCGAGCATCATCTCGTTGTTGGTTTTCCATTCAAGCTGTGTGCCCATAACAAATGCTGTCGGCAAACCCGGTGTTTTTCTTGGTTCAGGGGCACCGCGATCACAGGAACCGAAATAAATGGCTATGGAAGTGCATCCAATCAGTATTATAATATTTCTGAAAACGGTTCTCATTAATAATATATAAAGCTGTGTTTCTTCATTTTCTGAAACGACAAGGTTTCGTTGTAATGAAACGAAATGCTGTAAGTTGAAACATCCAGACGGTTTGCTTCACTGTCGATTCTTTTTTCGAAACGTACCGAAATCATGGTTTTGTTGATATTCCAACCGATTCCCCCGATTATTCTCCAATATGCCTTATTGTTGTATACAATTCCATATAACTCGTGTATGTCGCTGTATCGATACCCCCAACCTGCATCGTTCCACACCGAGCCATCTTCGATATTCGTGTTTGCAAACACATAACATCCTCCGGCATAAAGCGATATGAAATTTGTACCGCTGGTAATCTTCATTCCTAGGAAAACAGGCGTTTCCAGTGCTGTTTCATATACAGTCAGAGTTTGTTTGCTCCCAAGAAAACTAAGAGTTAGGTTACTTGCCCGCATCGAAGGACTTAGCTCGGTACCCATAAAAAATCTGGCATATTCCAGTTGAAAATATAAACCCAACTGACCGCCAAAAATCGGGCGGTGCGATTTACTCCCTTTCTCGGTGACCGTTCCGAAAACATTGTATGAGTAGATTGGGAAAATATAATCATCCTGAAATTTGGTTTCTCCCCAAAAAGTGAATCCTATATGTTGCCCCATACTGAAACGCTGTGCCTGTAATCCCAGGCAAAAAGAGGAGAGAAATAATATTGTTAGCGCAAATCTCACCATTTTCGGGGCCTGAATGAATAATTAATTTGGAAAAAAAGGAGCGCGTCATCAAAATCCTGAAAATTGTCTCGATTTCTGACAGGCCAGAATTCATAGGCTTCCTGCATGGTTCCTTGTAAACCAATATTAAAAGCCAGTTTATCGATACGCACCTGAATCAGATGAAACCGCATATACAGCCTGTAATAATCCGACTGTAAATCATCTTCAAACATCAGTTCAATTTTATTTATGAAGTTGACATAACCCCACCAAAGTCCGCTTTTATGTCCGACAAACACCTTTGCTTTATGACACCGGTTGGGAACGAATTCGTAGCCTATACCGTAGTAAACTCCATAACCGAAGTTATTCACCGATTTAAAGAAATCGGAATGTGATTGCTGCGTGCACATGAATCGGCTGATATCGATACCAAAACCATAGTTATAGCGGCCTCCGCCGAGATTCCCCGATGTTTCGGAACCTTCTTCCGGTTTCGAATCGAGGCTTACTATAGCATTCAGGTCTATTTCGAATACAGCTTTCCTGTTGTAGTCAATCATGCGATTATCGTATCGAAAAAACTCTTTCCCATCCAGTAGAATCGATTGTTGCGCAATGGAATTGCTAATACCGACAACCAGTATCAATGTTACAAGAAATGTTATGTAAGAGTATTTTTTCATGCACTTTCCACAGGTAAAAATAATAATTAATCCGATTGCCCATTCATCCCATACTCCGAATCGATATTGTTTCGTTATGTCCGGCAAATTGTGCACAAAACCAGGTCATACAACCGACTTACGAATTTCTATTCATTTTATAATTTTTATCAACAGAGGGTTATCACTTATCGATATTTTTATTATTTTTACCTGAAATTAATTAAAAACACACAATTATGAGAAAAAATTTACTTCTGGTGGCACTATTGTTTGCAGCCGCTCTGGCTGGTGCACAAACCACCATTTTCAGCGAAAACTTCGACGGTCTTACCGCCGGACAAACAGTGAATTCCCAGCAACCTCTGTTTTATCCCTGGACAGGTCAGGTTGCTGAAAATGGCTACGTGAGTGATGTTCAATCGCATTCAGCGAGCAATTCAATGAAAATCATCAACAATAATGATATGGTTTTCAATTTTGGCGATAAAACCAGCGGTGAATTTGATGTAAACTTCTGGGTTTATGTCGTTGCGGGTCAGGGAGGTTATTTCAATGTGGAACATGACTTCGGTACTTCCTGGGCATTTGCATTCTATTTCAGGACTGATGGTACCTGCGACCTGATTCAGGGTGGTGTAACAACCAATTTTGCTTATGCTGCCGATACCTGGATGCAGGTAGAACTGAATATTAATCTCGAAACCGATCAGGCAACAGCCTGGGTTGATGGCACCGAAATTCTGACCTGGACATTCTCGAACGAAGAAGATGCTGCCGGTGGACAAAACAAACTGGATGTTATCAATTTTTACGGACTTCATCAGACAAGCACCGGTGTAAACAATTCGGAATATTATGTTGATGATTTCGAATATATCGAAATTCAGAGTGGCATTGCTCCGGCAACTATCGATGTTGAAACAGCCACCATTACTACCGATGGCACAACCACTGAATTGCTCAACATTGCCAATGTGGGCGAACTCGAAATGAATTACAAGGCATATCCTGTGTTTCAGGATCCTGCACTCACTTCAAACCTGATTGACGGACAGATGAATTATGACCTTGATATTGTAACTGCCATTGGCTGGCAGGAAAGCTTCGAAGTGGATGTTGCAGTACGTATGGGAACCGACATTACATCACAGCATATTGGACAGGTGATTCACTATATTACTTTCTTTATTAACGACCTTCCTGCTACCGAAAACATCACGGTGTATGTCTGGTCGAAAGGCGAATATACCCAACCCGGAACTTCAACCGTGTTGTTCGAACAGGTAATGACCCCAACAGCCCAATCGTGGAATGCCGTTACACTTGATAACCCCATTGTTATTACCGGCGACGAACTGTGGATTGGATATCGTTTTACCGGACCTGCCGGTGGTTTTACTTTGGGTGTTGATGACCAACCTGTTGTTCCGGGAACCTGCTACCTGCGTACCGGTCCTGTTTGGACTGAATTTACCGGTGTTGAAGGAACCGGAAACTTCTGCATCCGTGCCGAAGTTGAAGGTGCCGGATGGCCCGTATGGCTTAATGTTGCTCCTGGTAGTGGTACTTTGGCCGCCGGTGCAAATACCGACCTGAACCTCAGTTTTAACACTGCCGGTCTGGTGAACGGAACTTACTATGCTGATGTGGTAATCGGAGCCAACGATCCCGATCAGCAATGGACAGAAGTTCCTGTTGAACTCACATATTTTGTTGGTATCGACAATCAGACATCGGTTGGAGTAATGACTTACCCGAACCCGACACGCGATTTTGTAAACATTGTAACCGACAATCAGATTGAATCGGTAAACGTGTTTAATACAGCCGGTCAATGTGTGATTTCTCTTAACGTGAATGCTGCCAGCACCTCTATCGACATAAGCAGCCTTTCAACAGGAAACTATATCATCGAAGTGAGTGTTGCAGGTGCAACTACCCGCAGCCAGCTTGTAGTTGAGTAGGACTTAAAACAAATAAGAAAAGCCGTTTTTACGGCTTTTCTTATTTATATGGCATTGAAAAATGAAAATACCCACATTTGTTACACTTGCCTTGCTGTTTATTGGTGAATTGGCTTCAGGACAAAAACTGCTCCCTGGCAAACTTACCTATTGTTCTGGAGAGACGAAAGATGCATTTATCGAAATACCCTATATATGCAACGCAAAGAAAATCAGATTTAAAGAGACTGAAAATTCTGATTTGTTAGTGGTTTCTTCATCGGAGCTTCAATCAATTTCAGTTCTTTCGACCACTGGAGAGCAATATGTTTTTGAATATGTGCTAATTCGTAACTTATTAACGAAGAAGGCGAAAAAAAGGTTTTGGTCATTCGTTTTAGTGTCCGGTATTAATACACTTTATATTGTTCCATGGTTTTACGATATTAATAAGCAAGGTGAAATTGTATTTATTGTCCAGACTATGAATGGAATTGAAGATTTTGGCTTTTATTTAAAGAAACAAAACTCTGATGTTGCAGAATATTTTTGTCATGGACCCATCCCTGGAAATACGGACCTTCACCGTATTCATGATGGTGTGTTTGTTAAAGAGTGTAATAGAATGCTGGCAGATTGTCCTGAACTGGTTTCCAGAATAAAGAACTATGAATTGCGATACGAAAAAATGTTGGAAGTTATTAGACAATATAATTTATGTACGTCGTTGCCGAATCAGTAACCACTTACCAATAATATGATTCTTTGAATAATATTTAATGAAAAATATGACTTTTTTCATTGCAATTGCAGAGTCAACGAATTGATAAAGTGTAGTTTTGATTATCCATTCCATTTATAGCAAAGTAGCCCCCACTGCGAAAATTGTTTCTTTTTGATTTGACATTAATGGATTACCTTGATTTACAGATAAGTTATTTACAATACCGTCAGTTGAAATTACACCCTAGAACTACTGCATATTTTTATTAATTTTACACCCAATTTTAAAACCGAAATTATGGAATTGCTAAAAGATAAAGTAGTAGTAGTAACCGGAGCAGCACGGGGAATCGGACGTGCCATTGCATTGGGTGTGGCCCGTCAGGGTGCGCAGGTAGCATTTACCGATCTGAAAGCCGACGATAATTTTAATAGCCTGCTTGCCGAACTTAAGGCCATGGGAATCAAAGCAGCCGGATACGAATCGAATGCAGCAGTTCTCGCTGATGCCGAAAAACTGGTAACCGATGTTACCAATGATTTTGGACGGATTGACGTACTGGTAAACAATGCCGGTATTACCCGCGATACCTTGCTCATGCGGATGACCGAGGAACAGTGGGATATGGTCATAAATGTGAATCTGAAGTCGGTTTTCAATCTCACTAAGGCTGTGCAGCGCCCTATGCTGAAACAGCGCAGTGGCTCAATTGTCAATGTGAGTTCGGTTGTTGGTGTTAACGGGAATGCCGGACAGGCAAACTATGCTGCTTCTAAAGCCGGCATTATAGGTTTCACCAAATCAGTAGCCAAGGAACTCGGTCCGCGTAATATTCGTTGCAATGCGATTGCCCCTGGTTTCATCGAAACCGAAATGACTGCAGTGTTGCCCGAAGAGGTAAGGGCAGCCTGGAATGAAAAAATCCCGCTCCGCAGGGCAGGTAAACCCGAAGATGTTGCCGATGTCGTTGTGTTTCTCGGATCGGATTTGTCTTCGTATGTTACAGGTCAGACCATCAGCATTTGCGGCGGTATGATTTAAACTTTTATTAAATGATTGCAAACATTTCGTGGTGGTGGTGGCTGTTGTTCCTGATTGCGTCGGTGGGAATGGCCTTCCTGCTGTACTACCGCGAGAAGTCGTTGCGCGAATGGAAACCCTGGCAGAAAATCCTGATGTTTTCGCTGAGGTTCCTGTTCATTTTTATCATTTTTACCTTACTGTTTGCGCCACTCATCAAAACAAACAAACGTATTTCGGATAAGCCCGTTGTTGTAATTGCCCAGGATAATTCATCGTCGGTGTGTATTAACTCCGATTCGTTGTATTACCGGAACGTATACTCTTCTGATTTACAGAAACTTGTCAACCGTTTGTCGGAAAACTATCACGTAGTACGCTATACTTTTGGCGATGCTGTCCGCAGCGATTCTCTGATTGATTTCAGCGATGCATCTACCCGTATGGCAGATATATTTCCCGTAATAACAGCTGCGTACGCAGGTATGAATCTCGGAGCCATTATTGTAGCCGGTGATGGCATTTATAATCAGGGCGAAAATCCGGTATATTCTCAAAAACCACCTGTGGCAATATATACTGTTGCGCTGGGCGATACACTGCCGTCGAAAGATGTTTATATCCGTGAGGTGCAACACAACAAGGCAGCATTTTACAAGAATCGCTTTCCGGTGAGAATTATGCTTTCGGCCGATAAGTGTAAAGGCGAAAATCTGCATATCGAAATATCGGGCTCTGCCGGTAAACTCTTCGAAAAAGATGTGCTGTCGGATTCCGATGATTTTATGTATACGGTTGATGCCGAGCTAGAGGCTTCGCCCAAAGGATTACAGGAATATAAGGTAAGCGTATCACAACTGAAAGGCGAAATCAGCACAGGAAACAATACACGCATTTTTGTTGTTGATGTGGTCGATAACCGGAAAAATATTCTTTTTCTTGCTAACGGTTCGCATCCCGATTTGGGGGCCATGGTTTTCGCACTGAAGAATAATCCTGACTACAGCATTACAACAGCATCGATTGCTGAGTTTTCCGGAAAAATTGATGATTATCAGTTTGTGGTGTTGCACCAATTGCCTTCGCTTGACAATGCGGCCTCTCAGGTTATGAAACAGTTGTCGGTACGTAGAATTCCCGCGCTTTATATTTTGGGCGCACGCAGCTCGGTTGATGCATTCAATCAGTTGCAGACAGGGCTTAAAATAGTGTCGGCAAAAACATCTTCCGATGAGGCTTCACCGGTTGCTGTTTCAGGTTTTTCGGCTTTTACCGTTGATCAGGATTTACTCGAAAATATGTCTTCGTTACCACCACTGGTGACTCCTTTTGGAGATTATAAAATTACTTCGAATGCAAAAGTGTTGATGAACCAACGTATTAGTACCGTGAATACCGATAAACCCCTGATGATGTTTATTGATGAAGCAGGTATTCGCAGCGGAATTATTACCGGAGAAGGTATTTGGCGATGGCGCTTGCATTTGTACCGGCTTACCGGTTCGCACGAAGTGTTTGATGGGCTCATAAACCGGATAATTCAATATCTCGTAAATACCCGGCTGAAACAGAGCCTGATGGTTGATTCGAAACGTATTTTTACTACGGGTGAAGCGGTAATTCTCGAAGCCGAATTTTATAACGAAGCTTTCGAATTACGCAATTCCTCTGAATTGAAAGTAAGCGTTCGCGATAGCTCGGCCCGCGAAATAAAACTCAGCTTCGAAAGGACCGGGGACTATTATTCGTTAAATATGGGTTCGATGGCCCCTGGTCGGTACAGCTATTCGGCAGCACTGGAATTCGACCGGAAAACCTATTCCGCGTCGGGAGAGTTTGTTGTGATTGATGTCAGCACCGAAAGTCTGGTAACACGCGCCAATCACGATGTAATGTACCGTCTGGCCAACGAGAATGGAGGTGAAATGTTTTATCCTTCACAGATGAATGCTTTGGCAGAGGCTATCGAAAACAACGAAAATATTGTCCCCCGGGTTTACATTCATTCGAAACTGACCAATCTGATTGACCTGAAATGGTTGTTTTTTGTTATCCTTCTGTTTGCCTCAACCGAATGGTTCTTCCGTAAGTATTGGGGAAGCTACTAAGTCAAAGGTCTAAATAACTGTAATTTAATTATATAGCGAATAAATGCTTTGTCTCGTATTTAATGTAAATTATTTGAATATAATTTATATTTATAAAGTAATTCAGTTACATTTGCAAAATAATAAACAAGTAAAGCGATTAGATAAATGAAACTCAGGTATGTTGATTTAATTGAGCAGTCGTTCGAATTCCCTCAGGAGGAATTCTATGTTGAAGATGGCGAGTTATATTTTCATGATATAGCTCTGATGGATATTGTGAAGCAATATGGCACGCCTCTCAAGTTTACCTACCTGCCCAGAATCAGCGAAAATATTAACCGTGCCCGGGTGTGGTTCAATGTGGCTATTGCTAAGGCAAACTATACGGGCAAGTACATTCAGTGTTATTGCACCAAGAGTAATCACTTCTCGTTTGTGCTCGAAGAAGTCCTTAAAAATAAAGTACACCTTGAGACCAGTTCTGCATTTGATGTTGATATTATAAAGTCGCTTGAGCTGGAGAATATCATTGATAAGTCGCTTCATGTTGTGTGCAATGGGTATAAAATGCCGGCTTATATCGAAAAGATAGCTGAATTAATTAACAGTGGTTATGCCAATGTTATTCCTGTTTTGGATAATACAACTGAACTGGATAGCATACTTGAACAAACAGATAGGCATATTAATATTGGTATCAGAATTGCATCGGAAGAGGAACCAAAGTTTGAGTTCTACACCAGTCGCCTCGGTTTAGGTTATAAAAATATTATGGATTACTATGAAACCAATATCCAAAACAACCCCCAGGTAAGTCTGAAGATGCTACATTTTTTTATCAATACCGGTATAAAAGACACTGCCTATTATTGGAACGAACTTCACAAATGCCTTCAGGTATATTGTCAGCTTAAAAAGATTTGCCCGAGCCTGAATGCATTGAATATAGGCGGAGGATTTCCGGTTAAGAACAACCTGACCTTCGAATATGAATACGAATATATGGCTGAAGAGATTGTAAACCAGATAAAGATAGCCTGCGAAGAAAACGAAGTTGAGGAACCGGATATTTACACTGAATTCGGCACATTTACCGTGGGTGAAAGTGGCGGTGCTCTCTATTCGGTGGTTAACCAGAAGCAACAGAACGACAGGGAAAAATGGAACATGATCGACAGTTCATTTATCACCACCTTGCCCGATACGTGGGCAACGAGTAAACGATTTTTAATGTTACCGGTAAACCATTGGGAGAAACCTTACGAAAGGGTTTTTCTGGGTGGCCTTACCTGCGACAGCGACGATTACTATAATTCGGAACAACACGTAAATGCTATTTATCTACCGGAATTCGATCCTGAGGATGTTCTCTACCTGGGTTTCTTTAATATCGGAGCTTATCAGGAAACCATTGGTGGTTTTGGTGGTTTGCAGCACTGCCTGATTCCTTGTCCTAAGCATATTATTATCAATAAAGATGAGGACGGCAAAATTACCACCCGCATGTTTTCGAAGGAGCAAAGCTACAAGTCGATGCTCAGGATATTGGGCTACAATTATTCATAATAATTATTGATAAGCCGGTTTTATTTCCTGATATTTGCAAAAATTTTTTGATATGCTAGCAACCTATGCCGGAATTCCTGTAGAATACTCTCGTCCTGAATTTGCCAGAATTGTATTGTTACCGGTGGCTTACGATGGTACTTCCACCTGGGTTAAGGGTTCCGACCGGGGACCGGATGCATTTTTGCATGCTTCCGAAAATATGGAATTGTACGATATCGAGACCGGAACTGAAGTTTACAGGCAAGGCGTGAATCTGTTGCCTGTTATGCGCGATTTTGGATCTCCCGAATCAATGACTGAGGCAGTATTTGCAAAGGCCCTCGATATTATGAAATCAGGGCGTTTGTTCAGCATGGTGGGTGGCGAACATTCGGTGAGCATTGGTGCCTTGCGGGCTGCCCGACAGGTTTTTGGCGATATTACCGTATTGCAGTTTGATGCACATACCGATTTGAGACCCGAATACGATGGCTCAGCCTGCAATCACGCCTGTGCTGTGCACGAAGCATCGAAACACAGCAATCTCGTGCAGGTGGGAATCCGAAGCATGGATGTAAGCGAACTGGAGTTTATGAACCGCGAAAATGTATTTTTTGCCCACGAGATTCAGGGGAACCAGCAATGGATGGAGGATGTGTGCAGCAAAATTACTTCCAGGGTATATATTACCATCGACCTCGATGTTTTCGACCCTTCGCAGTTGCCTTCCACCGGTACTCCTGAGCCAGGGGGACTGTGGTTCTATCAGGTAACGGAATTGTTGCGTAAAGTTATTGCCACATCACAAGTGATTGGATTCGATATAGTTGAGTTATGCCCTAATCCAACCGAAAAATCCAGCGATTTTCTCGCTGCCAAACTGTACTATAAAATTCTGAGTTATATTTTTAAATCCTGATAACATGAATTCAAAACCGATTACCCGTTTTATCGAGGAACACTACCGGCATTTTAATGCCGCGGTAATTATCGATGCTGCCGTTGCATACGAAAAGCTTATCGAAAACAAGGGAAATATGATGGTGACCCTGGCAGGAGCTATGAGCACTGCCGAGTTGGGAAGGTCGCTTGCCGAAATGATTCGTCAGAACAAAGTGCAGATTATTTCGTGCACCGGCGCCAATTTAGAAGAAGATGTTTTTAATCTGGTGGCACACACCCATTATGTAAGGGTACCTCACTACCGTGATTTGTCACCCCAGGATGAACAGGATCTGTATGATAAGGGAATGAACCGTGTTACCGATACGTGTATCCCCGAAGATGTTGCTTTCCGTAAGATTGAGAAAAAAATGCTGAAAATATGGAAAAAAGCTAAGGCTGAAGGTAAACGTTATTTTCCTCACGAGTTCATGTATCAGCTGCTTCTTTCGGGCGAACTGGATAACGATTATGAAATCGATCCAAAAAATTCGTGGCTTCTGGCCGCTGCACATCGTAACATGCCAATGATTGTTCCGGGCTGGGAAGACAGCACTATGGGCAATATGTTTGCTGCTGCTGTCATTCGTGGTGATATCGACGTCAGTATTCTGAAAACAGGTATTGAATATATGGTTTATCTGGCACAGTGGTACCGCGAAAACGGACAAGCCGGAGTGGGTTTCTTCCAGATTGGAGGTGGCATTGCCGGTGATTTTCCGATTTGTGTGGTGCCCATGATGATTCAGGACCTCGAATGGGAAGAAACGCCGTTCTGGGCATATTTTTGTCAAATCAGCGATTCAACAACGAGTTATGGCTCGTATTCAGGTGCAGTGCCAAATGAAAAAATTACATGGGGAAAGCTTTCGCCCGAAACGCCCCGGTTTATTATTGAATCGGATGCTACCATTGTAGCACCCTTGGTGTTTGCTCATGTGCTTGGCTGGTAAGACGAGCCTGATTTAATAAAAAAAAAGCGGCAGATTTTCTGTCGCTTTTTCTTTACCAAGTAATTTACTCTTTAATAAAGGTGTAAGTCTCTTCGTCTTTATTGTAAAAGAAACTCAGGTCCTTATGAGTTTTGAAAAAATTATACAGATCTGTTGAATTGTCATATACTTCATCAATATTATCGGTTACCTCAAATAGTTTAAACTCGCCGGGAGTCGAAAAGTCCATTTTATAGAAATAATACGTCCCATCTTGCAACATGTTAGCGAAGCGTGTGTTGCCAATGGTTGTAAAATGGGCAGTGTAGGTTCCCGAACTGGTGTAGATACTGTCGGTAGAATTGTACTCATATTGCTCAACGAGAAATTTTTTTCCATCCATTTTCGTGAAAATATAGTACTTTGGGAAGTCGCTGTATTCATCAACTTTAAGCCATTTTCCATAAATTACCGGATCAACGTTTTCGGTAGCGCCTGTCAAAGGCACTGTGGATGAGTAGGGGCAGGCAGTAAAGATAAACGCCATGGCTGCAAACAGTGCAACGATAATTAGTGAATGTTTTTTCATATTTGCGATATTATTTAATAAAGTGTTTTGTATTTACATAAAATATGCCGTTTTTCGACTAAGCAAAAGTAATGAAAATAATATTGAAACCAATTGAAACATGGCAACAAAATGAAAGGTCTGTCTGGCTGTTTGAGCTTATTTTCACTTTTATTTTAAAAAAAACTAAAATGTTTTGTTTATTACGAAAAATTAACGACTTTTGCAGTCCGAATTTAAACAGTGAAAGATATGGCACGTATATGTCAGATAACAGGAAAAACGTCGATAAAGGGGCATAATGTTTCTCATGCCAACAACCGCACCAACCGCAGGTTCGAAATCAACCTGCTCGAAAAGAAGTTTTATCTTCAGGAAGAAGACCGCTGGGTTACGCTGAAGGTTACTCCGGCCGGTATGCGGACCATCAATAAAAAAGGACTGAAATCAGCTCTTGACGAAGCAGTGAAAAACGGATACATTGATAAATATTAATAGACGACAGTATCATGGCAAAGAAAAGTAAAGGAAACCGTGTACAGGTGATTTTAGAATGCACCGAGCACAAAGACTCAGGACTTCCCGGAACCTCGAGGTACATCACCACCAAAAACAGGAAAAATACCCCCGAGCGTATGGAGATGAAAAAATACAATCCCATCCTGAAAAGAAAAACCGTTCATAAAGAAATAAAATAAACATAACGAACCATGGCAAAGAAAGTAGTTGCAACACTGAAGACCGGAGAAGGAAAAGAATACATCAAATGTATCAAAATGGTACGTTCTCCTAAAACGGGTGCCTATATTTTTAAAGAAGCTATCATGCACCCCGATAATTCAAAAGATTTTTTTAACGCAAAGTAATTCGTTAACTTTCATAGCTTTAACGTCCGGGATTTATTTCGGACGTTTTTGTTTTTATTGATTTTATATCCGTTTTCATTTGGTAATTCTTTCGTTATATTTGCAGCATTCAATTGAAATTTAGTGTAATGGCATTATTCGGATTGTTCAATAAAGATAAAAAAGACAAACTCGACCAGGGCTTGTCGAAAACCCGACAGGGTGTTTTCGATAAACTCAACCGCGCAGTTTTTGGTAAAACCCGTGTCGACGATCAGGTACTCGACGATCTGGAAGAAATACTCATTTCTTCGGATGTGGGCGTTGATACTACGTTGCGGATTATTGAACGAATCGAAGATCGGGTAAAGCGTGATAAATATCTGGGAACTGGCGAATTAAACCGTGTTCTTCGCGAAGAAATTGCTGCATTGCTCGAGGAAAATACAATTCAGGGCGCAATCGATTGGGATATCCCTACCGATAGTAAACCCTGGGTTATTATGGTAGTAGGCGTTAATGGTGTTGGCAAAACCACAACCATCGGAAAACTGGCCCACCGGTTCAGTTCAGCCGGAAAGAAAGTATATATTGGTGCTGCCGATACCTTCAGGGCTGCAGCCATTGAGCAACTCGAAATCTGGGCAGGCAGGGTAGGAGTACCCATGATTAAACAGCAAATGGGTGCTGACCCGGCATCGGTGGCATACGATACATTGGTTTCGGCTCAGAAAAACCAGGCTGATGTAGTAATCATCGATACTGCCGGTAGGTTGCAGACAAAACTGAACCTGATGAACGAACTTTCGAAAATTAAAAATGTAATGCAAAAGGTGGTTCCCGGTGCTCCCCACGAAATATTGCTGGTAATTGATGCTTCTACCGGACAGAACGCTTTTGAACAGGCAAAGCAGTTTACACTTGCCACCGATGTTAACGCCCTTGCGGTAACCAAGCTCGACGGTACTGCCAAGGGAGGCGTGGTAATAGGCGTTTCCGATCAGTTTAAGATTCCGGTTAAATATATTGGTATCGGCGAAGGAATCGACGACCTTCAGTTGTTCGATAAAAAAGAATTTGTCGATAGTCTGTTCAAGGAATAATCATTTGATAGCTCCTTCCATTTTTTGGTTTTTTTAAGATTTGAGCTTTGAATTTTAAGGTTTTGTTATAACCGACTGGTTTTATCCATCATTATCTTTGACGGAAATGTCATCGTATTAACCAACACTTACTGCTCATGAAAACCAAACTTTTACTCGCGATTATTTCTCTTGTGTGTTTTTCGGGTATCAACGCCCAGAATATGAAATATGCCGAATCGGTAATAACAGAACTTTCCTCAGAAAAATACGATGGAAGGGGCTATTACAAGAAGGGTGATGTAAAAGCTGCGGCGTATATCCGAAATGAGTTTAAACGTATGGGCCTGAAATCCTGGGGCTCCTTTTATCAAGCTTTTTCGTTTTCGGTAAATACATTTCCCGGCGATATGAAGGTGGAGGTCGATGGTAAAGAACTGCGTGCAGGCTACGATTTTGTGGTTCGCGAGTTCTGTGAAGGTTTTTCGGGAACTTACAATATATTTAGAATTGATACTACCGGTTCAGCCTCCGATGCAATCTCCGAGATGATGAAACTCGATACGGCAAAATTGTTTGTTGCCGTAGAATACTACTTTTTAGTGAGGCATCCTGAGTTTAGCCGTGAAATTCAAAAAACAGGTATCAGCAAATTCATGTTTATATTCGATGAGCCCCTGAAATGGTATGTAGCCGGTTCCGGTAAAATATATCCCACTAAACAAATCTGGATTACCGACAGGGCTTTGGGAAAGACGCCGAAGCAATTTACTGCCGAAATCGAGAACCGGTTTATTAAAAAATACAAAACAAACAATGTGTTGGCTTATATCGAAGGAAGTCAGTGTCCCGATTCATTTTACGTATTTACGGCACATCTTGACCATTTGGGCAGGCATGGCAAAGACGTGTTTTATCCGGGTGCTAACGACAATGCCAGTGGAGTGGCCATGCTGCTTAACCTTGCCGAGTATTACTCTCAACCGGGCAATCAACCCCGCTATTCAATTGCCTTTATGGCTTTTGCCGGTGAAGAAACCGGATTAAACGGCTCATATCATTATGTAAAAAACCCAAAATTTCCGCTCTCAAATATTTTATACCTTATTAATTATGATATGATTGCCGACAATTGCCACAAAGTATACACCGAAATGAGCCCGGAAGCAGCTTCAGGCTATGCTCATATTTGTGAACTTAACAAAGATGCCCGCTGGATTCCCGATTTTGAAGTGAACGAACTCAGTGGTAACAGCGACCATTTCCCATTTGCAGAACAGCATGTCCCGGCGGTTTTCTTTCTTGATCATGGTGATGCTTTCAGGATATACCATACACCTATGGATACGCTCAATGATAAAAGTTTTACCAATTTTCCGGGATATTTCAATATGGCGGTTAAGTTCGTGAATTCATACAGGTAGAAATTCTGAACCTATATTTTATTGATTGCTGATAAATTGTTTTATCATCCCAAATTATGCGAAATTGAAACCGTTATTGTTGTGAACTTTTGAAATATTATTATAAAACGATAAATTTTCAATTCGATGTCGTAAATATAATGTATTTTATATGATGTATATTTTGAATTGTTGATTGCATTTTTTACATTTGCTATGCATTTACTTTATGTTTAAATGACAAAGTAAAAGCCGCGGTTACCGAAAAGCGTATGAGTAGGAAATGTAAAACCAATAACCATGAAAAAGTTGCTTGTTTTCTTATCGTTACTGTGCTTTATCAATGTATCCTTGTTTTCGCAGAACTGCTTTTTGCTCGAAAAGGGTTATATCAATAAATCGGTATCTGATAATTACTATTCTGATGTAACTTCTACCAAGGGCTGGAGTAAAATGAAGCCTGAAAAGAAGACTGAACTTATCAACCAATTTAACACCAATGTATTAAACGGAACCAAAGCGCCATCGTCTTCCTATCTGTTCGAGATTTATGTTAAGGATGTTGAAAGGGGTGAAATTGAAAAACTAACCTACGGTTTAACAATCAATGGAGTTGAATACACTTTCCCTTGCTTGTGCAAAGATAACGTTCATTATTATTACAGGACTGTCGGACCGGTTTATTACGTGAGTAACGGTGACACCATTGGGGCAGGATTTAATGGCACACAGGCTATTCCCAACAACCTTAAGGTGGGTGATATTTTGCCCAGTTACGAAGATATCTCCAATCTAATTATTAGCACTACATCGTACGAAGACAAGCAACGGATACTCGCCGGATATCGTAAAGTGGAAACCATCGAGAAAAATACCACACATTTAAACCAGCAAAACCTGAGGTGGGAAACCGGCGATTGGAAGGTGACGAAATATGAGGAGGTTTGGAAAGATATCGATGTAAAGGTATTGGAATCGACAGCTTTGAACAGCCACACGATCCATTATGTAAACGCAATAGTTGACCGCACCGAAGAGGTTGTACTGGATGATAAAACCTATACCGCCTATGTAATCGAAAGCGAAATGTGGATTCAATCGGGTTTTGAAAGCACATTTGCCGCTGATAATGCAAAATGGCAAAAACGCCGTGAGAATTTCCAGAACCGGCTAGATAAACAAGTACAAAAGAACCTGATTAAATCGAAGTTTCTCAACGAAGAAGGATATTACGTTACCTATCTGACCGAATGGTTTATTCCCTATATTGGCGTTGTGAAAACAATTAATTACGATTCTGACGGATGTATCAGTACCATTGGAAGATGGGGCGGACTTAAATAGTGATTCAGTATTGATAGAACAAGCAAAATTTGAAAGTATCCTGCGCCTGCTTATACAGCTCAGCGGGCCATATGGGCGCACTATCGATGGGTTGGCAGGCGAAATGGGCAAGTCTGCGCGTACAATTCGCCGTTATATTCAAACCCTGCGCGATTGTGGTTTTGTTGTTGAGTCGAATGAATCGTATTTTCGGATAGTGGAATTCGAAAAAGGCAGGAAACTTTCTGACCTGCTGCACTTTTCTGCTGAGGAGTCTGAATTACTTTCAAGGGCTATTCATTCCATCGATTTTGATGGTGCACTTAAAGAGAGCCTTACGAAGAAGCTGTTTTCGCTTTACAATAACAAGCTTGTGCCCTACGCCATTGTTACACCCGAAAAGTCTGAGAATATCGTTGCATTGTGCGAAGCCATCCGGCAGAAAAAACAGGTGCGACTGATAGATTACAGTTCTGCCCACAGCAGTTCAACAACTACCCGTCTGGTTGAACCTTTCGATTTTACGGTGAATTATGTCCAGCTTTGGGCATACGAACCCGAGTCGGCAAGCAATAAATATTTTAAAATTGCCCGTATCCGTTCGGTGGAAATCCTCGATCGGGGATGGCAGTTCGAAGCCAAACACCAAACGGCATTTACCGATATATTCAGGATGAGTGGTCCAGAACAAATTCCGGTGAAACTAAAACTCAGTATGCGGGCGGCTACTTTATTGCAGGAAGAATACCCCCTTTCGGGGCAGTTTTTAACACAAAACGCTCATGCCGAATGGATACTCGAGACTACCGTGTGCAGTTTCGAAGGCGTAGGCCGGTTTGTTATGGGTCTGCTCAACGAAGTCGAAGTTTTACAACCCGGAAGTCTTGAGGGTTTTATCGAAACGAAGCTTAGCAGTTTTCGAAAAAATCATTTGTCGTAGGTAATAATAAATTCCGGGTAATTCCAAATGCATTTTTCCACTTGTTAACGTCAGGTAGGTTTAATGCTGAAGGTAGAAATTGCATTTTTTCGAAAATATTTTTTCGATTGTCATTAGTTGTCACAAGCCTATGGTTTATTTGTGTCATAATTAACTGATAAGCGATATGGAACGACGTCATTTTATTCATTGCCGGATTGCCGGATTTACTTTCTACGAGGCACCGGTGGTTTTTTCGGAACTTTCGGTAGGCACCGAGCTTCAACTTGTTGCAGAACCCGATAACCATTACGATGCGCATGCTGTGGCTGTGTTTTTCAACCAGCACAAACTGGGGTTTTTACCCCGCAACGAGAACAATGCGGTGAGTAAACTCCTCGAAATGGGCTACGCTGATATTTTCGAAACGAGAATTCAGCGCATCAGTCCTGCATCTGAACCCGAAAATCAGGTTCAGATTATTGTTTACCTGAAGCCCGCAGTAGCATAGCATGGTTTGTTGTTGTGTGTCAGGTACAGGCCGGCATCTGCATTGCAAGCTGCCGCCTGTACTTTTGTTATAATTCATGTAACGATTTTGCTGCAATGAATCTTAGTATGCATTTACTTCGATTGATTTTTTATCTTTGCGCCGAAATGTATTTTTATGAAGAACATCAGGAATTTTTGCATCATTGCGCACATCGATCATGGAAAGAGTACTCTTGCCGACAGATTGTTGCTGATTACCAATACCATATCGGAGCGTGATTTTCAGAATCAGGTTCTCGATGACATGGATTTGGAACGGGAGCGTGGCATCACTATTAAAAGCCATGCCATTCAGATGGAATACGAATCAGGCGGCATAAACTATTTGCTGAATCTGATTGATACACCGGGGCATGTCGATTTTTCGTACGAGGTAAGCCGTTCGATTGCAGCTTGCGAGGGTGCCCTGCTGATTGTTGATGCTACCCAGGGTATTCAGGCACAGACGATATCGGTGTTGTATCAGGCTATTGATCATAATCTGGAAATTATCCCGGTGATGAATAAAATGGACCTTGATGCCGCGATGCCCGATGAGGTCGAAGATCAGATTATCGAATTAATAGGATGCAAAAGAGAAGACATCATCAGGTCGAGTGGGAAAACCGGATATGGCACCGAAGAAATTCTGGAAGCCATCATTCACCGGATACCCCCTCCGAAAGGTGATCCTGAAAAACCATTGGAAGCACTTATTTTCGATTCGGTATTTAATCCTTTCAGAGGAATTATCGCTTATTTCCGCATATTCAACGGTACCATTAATCAAAAAGACCATGTGAAGTTTTTTAATACCGAGCATGACTATGACGCTGACGAAATTGGTGTGTTGAAAATGGGCTTAGAGCCACGCAGAACACTTTCGGCTGGAGATGTAGGATATATTATTTCGGGGATAAAAACTGCCAGCGAAGTGAAGGTAGGTGATACAATAACCCATTTCGAAAGGCCATGTGTTGCGGCTATTGAGGGTTTTGCCGAAGTAAAGCCCATGCTGTTTGCAGGAATCTATCCGGTAGATGCCGACGACTACGAAGAGTTGCGTGCCTCTATCGAGAAACTGCAGCTTAACGATGCCTCACTGACTTTTGTTCCTGAGTCATCAGCAGCTCTTGGTTTTGGTTTTCGCTGTGGTTTTTTGGGACTGCTACACATGGAAATTATTCAGGAGCGTCTCGACCGTGAATTCGATATGGATGTGATAACAACAGTTCCCAACGTGCAATATCTGGCCTATACCACCAAAGGAGAGCTTGTCGAAGTGCACAACCCTTCGGGAATGCCGGAGCCCAATTATCTCGACTATGTGGAAGAGCCAATGATTAAAGGCCACATTATCTCGCAGGCTGAATATGTTGGCCCCATTATTAAATTGTGTATCGATAAACGCGGTACCTTATTGAATCAGGTTTATCTTACCAACAACAGGGTAGAACTTTCTTTCGATCTACCCCTGGGCGAAATTGTTTTCGATTTTTATGACAAACTGAAGAGCATCAGCAAAGGATATGCATCCTTCGATTACTACATGAACGGTTATAAAGTTTCGAAGCTGGCGCGGCTCGATATACTTCTGAATGGTGAGATGGTAGATGCCCTTTCTACCCTGACCCATGTTGACAACGCCTATCCATTTGGCCGCAAGATGTGTGAAAAACTGCGTGAGCTTATTCCACGGCAACAATTCGATATTGCAGTACAAGCTGCTATCGGGGCAAAGATTATTGCCCGTGAAACAGTAAAAGCGGTTCGTAAAGATGTAACTGCCAAATGCTATGGCGGCGATATTACACGAAAACGTAAATTGCTCGAAAAACAGAAAAAAGGTAAAAAACGCATGCGGCAGATTGGAAACGTAGAAGTACCCCAGTCGGCGTTTCTTGCTGTTTTACGTATCGATTAAACCGTAATGGCTTTCATTGTGAAAGCAACCGTTGTTCCAATCCCCGGAGTGCTCCTGATATTGACTTTTTGGTTATGGGCTTCGATGATATGCTTAACAATGGCAAGGCCGAGTCCGCTGCCACCTGTGTTTGAGGAGTGACTTTTATCGACACGGTAGAACCGCTCGAAAACGCGCGGAAGATCTTCTGCAGGAATACCAATACCATTGTCGGTAACTTCGAACAAAATGTGCTTGTCCATGTCGAACATTTCAATTTTTACAAATCCGCCCGGGTTCGAATAGTTGATGGCATTGAGGATCAGATTGGCAAAAACCTGACTTAAAAAATGCTTATCGGCTTCGATGAGCCGGTTTTTATCGTAATGTCGTTTTACCTGCATCGAGATGTTTTTTTCATCAGCACGGTCTTCGAGTGATTCCATTACCTCCGTTATCAATCTCTCAGGATCAACCGGTTTCAAATCGAATTTCAAAGTGCTCGATTCGAGTTTCGAAATAGCTTCTAAATCATTAACAATCGAAATCATTTTGTTAATGTTTTTGTCGATTTTCGAAAGGTATTTTTTGTTGATCGATTCGTCTTCCAGACCGCCTTCGAGAAGCGTTGATGTATATCCTTGAATATTGAAAATCGGCGTTTTCAGCTCGTGCGAAATATTTCCGATAAATTCCTTGCGATAGCGCGCCATTTGCCTTAGTTGCTCAATCACCTTACTTTGCTCGTCAGCCCATTCGGTAACATCATTATCGACCTGTTCTATCATATCGACACGCATGTTAAACTTGGTGCTGAAGTTTTTACCTGCTTCTTTTTTTGTGTGTATCGACTTGTAAATGAGCTTGATGCGGTCGTAAATGAATTTAAAAAAAATAAATCTCAGGGCAAAGTACGATATTGTCAGGGTGATAACGAAAACTCCCGTGGCATGAAGCCACTGAATGTTGTGGTAATAATAGAGATTGGTAATCGAACTAAAACCCGTAAGCAGAAAGCTCAACACTACCGAGAACAGCAAAGCCAGATTGTTTGAAGAGTATGCTTTCATCTGAGTTTATTTTTATTGGTCCGATGGAATCTTACATAAATGAATTCTTTCATGTTCGGTAATGTCTTAATCCGGTTCATTCAATTGATTAAAATTCGAACTTATAACCGATTCCTTTCATCGTCTTGATAAAATCATCCCCGATTTTTTCGCGTAATTTACGAACGTGTACATCGATGGTTCTGTCGCCAACAACCACTTTGTTACCCCAGATTGCGTAGTATATTTCGTCGCGGGTAAACACCTTGCCGGGTTTTGAGATGAGCAGCTTCAACAGTTTAAACTCTTTCTTGGGGAGCAGAATTTCAATTCCGTCTTTTTCGATGCGGTGCATTTCGATATCGATGCTCAGGTTGTTGAAAACAAATTTACTGTTTTTATTTTCTTCCGGCTTTTTCAAGTCGTTCAATAATCGGTTGTGGTGTCGCAGCAGGGATTCGATTTTTTTTACTATAATTTTTGGTTTCACCGGTTTGGTAATGTAATCGTCAGCACCAGCATCAAACCCAGCAATTTGTGAATAATCTTCAGACCGGGCTGTAAGGAAAACAATGATTACCCGGTTCATTTCGGGCAGTTCACGAAGTTGCTGGCACACTTCGATACCATCGGCTCCGGGCATCATTATGTCAAGCAGAATCAGGTCAGGATTGGTTTGCCCGGCTTTTTGAATTGCTTCGATTCCATTCGCTGCGCAATGGACTTCATAGCATTCGCGACCCAGATTATACGATAGAAATTCCCTGATATCGGAATCATCGTCAACAATCAGGATTTTATTACGGTTTTCCATGAACGGGGTTTTATTCTATGGTAATTTCGAAAATTTCTCCAAAGATATCATTTTTTGGGAATGGTATATTTTCTTGCAGGTAAGGACTACCGGGCCACCATTGTGTGTTATGGAATTCCTGGGTAACAATCAGCAGCATTTGGTTATTGGGAATCATACTTATGCTTTCGTCAACATATCCAACCACAAAAAGCTTGTTTTTTTCGGGTCCGATCCGCCAAATAATTTTATCGGGTTGCCAGTCAATTTGAAAATAGTAATAATCTCCACCAAAGACCTCATCATCAGCAATAAAATATTTTTCGGTTACAGCACGGTAAACGTCTTCCCAGCGGTGCCACCAGAACGTTTTACCCTGGTAAGAAATTTCGTTGCACCCACTGGCAAATTTGTCGGGCGATTGGCAGGCCATGTCCCAATTGGTGCAACACACTGCGATTTCGTGGTCACGTTGTTTTACATCTTCAGGAAAGTCAATATTCCAATCGGCAGGTCTTTTCTGATTGGCATTGTGCTCGGCATATACCGGCGGAAACTCGTTGGCAGGGCAATACGGTACTGTTTTTAGTATCTCGAAATCGATTTCGGAATAGCCAACGCGTTCAACCCGTTTGTCGTTACGTCCGCCCCAGTAGGTGGCCATATAGCCTTTTTTCTTGCAGGGACGGCGCAAATTCCAGCCTTTTTCCTGACCTGTGCCACCTTGGTAAATCATCCATATGGCATTCGTAAGTCCATTCCATACGTTATCTTCATTCAATAACTCGGTGAGTTTTGCCTTAACGGTTATTTTTCCATAGGTAAAGCCATGTCTTGTGATGATGCCTACATTTTCTTTTCGCCATTCTCCATAGGTAGTAGCCGGGTTTTTAATAATTATTTTTTTGTTTACCGAATCGGATACTATGCTGCGACATGGGTATTTGGCAGTTTGAGGCGTAGTGCCAATCAGTTCTTCTTTCTTACAGAAAGCGCGGTTCCAATTATATTCCTCTTTGCTGTAGCCTTCGCCAACAACGTCGACAATCACAGGAATATTATTGAACTTCGATGATGGATCAACATAATGTACAAACTGGGTAACCGTGGCTTCTTCAAAAATTTTAGCATCATTTCCGCAACGGCAATCAAAATATTTCTTGAAATCTGGGTTGTCTCTAAAATTATATTCCTCCACAAATACACCTTTGCCAAGATCAGGAGTGGCTTTTAGATTAATAATGTCGTCGTATTTTGCCACGAAAGTATTCGTTAGTTCTTTGCCTTCACCAAACAAAAAATAATAGTAGGGGCTAATAAATCCAAGTGAACTTTGTTTTCCGATGAACTGTATATAATCCGGAATTCTTTTTAGGTCTTCATCAGTAACAACAATTAATAAACTACTATATGAGCCCACCCGTGGATTTCGTTTCCATCTATCGTTTTTTCCTTCGAAAAAATACATTTCTTCGTTACGCGGATTACCCACAATCCGAAAACCATCATGAATTGTTTTTTCTTCACCGCTGCCTATTTCTCCAATGGGTTTGAACCCTGTCAGCGAGTCTTCCCATGAACCATAAAAGTTTTCGTGGGCATAAGGGTGTATTTTGTTTGAATTGCTACCAAGTTCAGGGTTTTTGTAGGTTTCGTTTTGGTAATATACCTTGTAATAGTAACGCTGTGCCTTGTCCGAAGTATTTTTAACCGTGAACTCGAAATTGAATAGGCCATTATCTGTCTGACGTGCACTTGGGGCTGTAAAACCATGGATGGCACCTTCGTAATCAAGCCATAACACTTTATTTTCGGTAGTTTCGGGTAAATAGTTTGTGAGCCATGACACATCATTGACTTCCCATTCGAGTTTGGCTTTTTTATCCGATGGTTTGCATGCCGCTATCGCAACGATGACCAGTATTAAAAGGCTGAAAAGCAGTTTATTTAAATTCATAGACTTCAACTTTTGGAGTAAAAAATGAATGGTTTTTTCTAAGGCTTCCCGACGAAATGGCAGAATACTTTTCGCTAAACGAAAAAACCATGACTTCGCTATGAGGGTCACCTGCAAAATTTCCGCATGCTATGGCTGTAGCCGGATAGTATTTGGGGTTATTATAGTCGGTAAAACCCGAAAAATCAACATTTCTAATTATTTCGTAATGATCTTTATTCAATTCTATCAGTTTCAGATCGAACCTCCAGGCTCGGTCGAGCATAAGTAGATTGGCAGGTGTTCCGCTTTTGAAATTACCAATGAAATACTCTGACGTATTGCTTAATCCGTCGTAACCTGCTTTGCCATTCCGACCGGTAACCAGTGATGCGATTTTAAAATGTGGCCATTTCCCTTCTGCATGGTAAATGCTATAGCTACAGCTATTTTCGGCTCCTCCCAGCAAAACGATTTCGGGGCCGGGTTTATCGTTGATCAGGTCGCCCGAAAACACCCTGGTAATATTACCGAAATCTCCGGCCATGGGCTCAAAAACTGTGCTGCCCGACGTGGTATAGAGTATGCCTGCTTTTCCGCTGTTGCTGATTATCATACATGCTTGTTTCCCGTCGGTACCCAGAACTTTACATCCCAATCTGACATCTTCGAAACCACCAATTTTACTGTAGTCAATTCCATAGTTTTTTTGTGCTTTCAGCGATTTTACGTTCCCGGTCATTGAATAGCAAATCAGCTTTTTGTTGTTGTTATCGAATGCAAGTATTTCATCGGTTCCATCAGTGTTAATATCACAAGGAATCAGGAATGAATTTGTACTGAGTTCAGTCCCTAAACCTATGGGAGCAGCGTGTAAGCTGCCATTTTCGATGTAGTAACAACTGAGTTCGGCGGGTTGATTACCAGCAACAACCTGATCGTATGTATTGCTTAATATACGGGCAGTCATGCAATATTGAATCTGGGTTATTTGATTACCCAGCCAAAGATGGTTTGCCGATGCTTTATGCAGGATAATGTTTTGGTATGGCGGTTGGTTTATTTTAGGCGCAAAGTTGGGCTCTTTTGTAAGGTCGCAAAGTACTTCGTTCCCCATTTTTATGTCCTTATTGCTCTTTAGCACAAAATATATATCATCGGTATACACGGTGTTATCGTTTCGGTTCCAACCATAAATCTCCATGGTGTTACCCGGTTTGCAAGCCTCTGTGGGTATAGGCATATAGCCCTGCATTTTAGTCCATGACTTTACAGGATTCGTCTGGTTGATATGGTGTCCGTACCAGTGAACCGTATTGCCTTTGTTATCTTTAATGCTGAACACCAAAACGAAGTTGACCAGCTCTTTTTCGTTCATAAAATAAAACCGGTAGTTCAATTGGTCGGCATTGTTCAGATCGAAATCCGACATCGGGCATGAATAAAGATAGGAGTAGGAATCGTTACCTGAAGCAACCGATGATTGTGTACCCTGATAGGCCTGCAGGTTTGAAATACCCTTACCCTGCAGGTTCTCGAAATCAATATTTTTTGACCGGGAAAATCCACCGGTGTTAATGTTTCCGCTAAAATCCAATTCTATATCGTCGAGATAAATGGGGCTTGCGTCAATATTATTTATAGCATATATTTTAAGCTTGTTGTTTTTCTGCATTAAAGAATCGGGAATATGAAACTTTTTACCCGTCTTCGACCAGGAATCAGATTCCGCCTGTGTGCTTGTCAAATGATGACTATCCCAGAATAGTTGTGTTTTAAAGTCTTTGTCGAACACCGAAACCACCATCATTAAATCAATGTTCTTAGTCATCGGATAATACCAATAGTTCAGGTTCAGGTCTGCGAGGCTTTCGGTATTGAGTTTGTCCATATCGAGTATGATTGCAGCCGAGTAACTTTTTTTTGACAACAAAACACATGACTTATTGCCTGAAAGCGAAACATCGGTGCTTACAGTATGAAGGGTCGCCGGGTCAAGATATTGGCGGGTTTCAAAATCAATAATAATTTTATTGCCTGAATTATCGGTACTATCGGATAATGTTTTAGGTCCGACCGGGTTAACCATATTGACTCTCGAGACCACAAATACAAGTGCCGAGAAACTGCAAATCAGAATAAAAACTATGATTAACCGGTTTTTTTTAGGTTGAACTATCTTCCTCATCTGTGTCGTTATCCCCATCGTCGGTATTCGTTTCATTAATGATATACAAAGGCCTGTTTCTCACGTTGTTGCCAATTCGGCTAATATACTCACCAATAATTCCCATGCTTACCAGTTGAATGCCCCCGATAAACAAAATACTGAGAATGAGAGATGTCCAACCCTGAACATATTCCCGGGCAACCAATCGCTGATACAAGGCCCAGATAATCAGTATGAACGAAACTATGCTGAAAATAAACCCAAGGTAGGTGGCAAACTTTAAAGGGAAATCAGAAAACGATGTAATGCCATCAATAGCAAAGCGCCACATTTTTTTTAGTGAGTAACCTGATTTACCTTCGCTTCGCTTATCCCTGATAAAATCAACCGAAGTTTGCTTCATGCCAATCCATGCAATCTGACCACGCAGGAATTTTTGTTGCTCCGGCATTTTCATAAGAATATTGGCAACTTTTCGGTTTATAATTCTGAAGTCACCGGTATCAACCGGGATTTTGCTGCGAGTAATCAACGACAAGGTGCGATAAAACAAGCGGGCCGTTGTTTTTTTGAACACACTGTCGCCGCGTCGTGTTAACCTTCGGGCATATACAACGTCGAAGCCTTCGTCCATTTTTTTGCTAAGGTCAGCAATCAGGGCAGGGGGATCCTGAAAATCAGCATCCATAATTACAATTCGTTCGCCTTTTGTTGCTTCAATACCGGCCGTAATAGCAATCTGATGTCCGAAGTTTCTGCTGAGATCGATATATTTAATTCTTTTATCGTTTGCGGATAATTGCTTGATTATTTGCAACGAATTATCGATACTGCCATCATTCACAAATACTAATTCAAGCCGCGAAAATTGCAGGTTTTCGAGCACAGAAATAATTTCACGACTCAGCGCTTCAATGTTGTTCTGTTCGTTATATACCGGCAATACTACCGAAATTTGAATGTTTTGTGTCAATGCTTTCTTCTTCATCTCACAAAGATATTTATTTCTCGTTATTGTCGGCTTCGGTGTGGCTATTTTCTTCGTTTACAGGTCGTAGTAGTTCTCCTAGTTTCGAAAATGAAAAAATGCGAATTACAAAGGCCAGGATAAGCGCAATACACAGGGTAACTGTTGATGCAACCAGCCAGTTTTGGATAAGACTTTTGCTGAGCCATGCAATTCCAAGGGCTGCCGGGAAGAAAAGTAATATGCGAATTACGAGCAGGTAATTAATGCGGAGCTGCAGAATTTTAACGGCGATGAATGCCTGGGCTGCCATGGTAAACAGTTGGGTTACCATGCTGGTTATTGCAGCGCCTTCGATTCCAAACCGCGGAATCATCATAAAGTTAACAGCAATGTTGAAAGCCATTCCCGATGCTGCCATTATGTTGAGTTGCTTTAAACTCCCGTTGGCTGTAAGCAATGATCCGAAAATGTAGGTTCCGCAGATACCAACAAAACCCGTCATTAAAAAGCCCAGAATATTTGCAGACTCGCGGGTGTGGGCCACATACATCAGGTTCATCAGTTCCTGATTGTATATAATGCACACTGCGGCAAGCAGAATAGCCGGAACAATCAATAATAAAGATGATATTTTGACAATCTCGTCAACGGGTTCTTTTTTACCCAACATGCGCGCAAAAAGTGGCATCAGTAAAGCAGAAAACAGAAATGCAATCATCGAAAATGCATCGAGAAGCCTGAACGCCTGTGCGTATATACCTGCCTGAGCCTGTCCATCGGGAAGCAGCCGCTCAATCATAATGGAATCAACCCTGTTGTAAAAGGCCATTAGCAATATCAGCAGGGCATAAGGCCAGCTTTGCTTCAGAAATACCGCATAAAACCGGAAGTTGAAACTAAGCCTGAAATATTGTGTGTGCCGAAGAACCAATACAAAAGCAACCAGGGCTGTTATCAGGTAACTGGCCGTTTGGGCATATACAAACCATTCAATCCGCATGGGTGTTGATGTCACGTTGCCCCAAATGAGCAGACTGCATACAACAATCATTATAAAACGATCGAGGACTGAAAGTGCGCTATCGGTTTTAAACAATTGCAACCCACTGATATTCGATCGGAGATAGAGCACCATCGAGGAGAGAAACTGATTGAGGATTAATACTGCCAATACCGACATCTGACGTAAATCGTAGCCGATAGCCAGTGCAATGCCAATCGAAACAACCGCGTAAAGAATTGCCAGCATGAACTTAAGCGAAACTATATTCGAGAAATATTTACTCAGCATGTGCCCGTGCTGCGCAATATTGCGGTTGTTGAAATTGGTGGTGCCCATGTCGAGCAAAATCTGAAGAATCAGCGAGAAATTAAACAGGGTAAAGTAAAACCCGTACTCGCCGGCTCCCACAATGTTCTGAACACTCCGCTCGATTCCAAAAATCCAGAAAGGTTTTACCAACAGGTTCAACAGCAGCAGGAACGCCAGATTTATGACAAAATTCTTCTTCAAAAATTCAACATGTTTCTCCGACAAATATACATATTTTGAAAGTCCTGACACGCTCTTTTTCATTCATCAGGCTTTTATTTCAAGTTTCTGATTCAGGCATTTGTGCAAACAAAAATTTTCTTATTTTTGTACGCCTTTTACGGGAGCATAAGCCCGTGATAATGTGTGAATAATTATTAATAAAAACCAGATAGACTCTGACATGAAAACTTATCAGACCAAACAGATCAGAAATGTTGCCCTGCTCGGAAACGGTGGCGCGGGTAAGACCATTCTTGCCGAAAGTATGTTGTATTTAGGAGGTGTAATTAACCGTAAAGGTGATATCGACAGCAAAAACACGGTATCAGATTATCGTATTCTTGAACAGAATAACGGAAACTCGATTTTTTCGACCGTTATGTACACCGAATACAAAGATACCAAAATCAACATTATCGATAATCCCGGCCTGGATGATTTTGTAGGACAGGTAGTTTCGTCGCTGAACCCTGCCGATTTGGGTCTCCTGGTTGTTAATGCCCAGAATGGTGTTGAAGTAGGTACCGAAATTCATAACCGCTACCTCGAGAAGGCACATAAACCTGTGATTATTGTAATGAACCATCTCGACCACGATAAAACCAATTTCGAAAAAAGCTTCGATATGCTTAAGGAATCGATGGGTGGTAATGTGGTGCTGGCTCAATTCCCGGTTAATCAGGGTGTAAGCTTCGATAGTATTATCGATGTTATTACCATGAAAATGTACACCTACAAAGATGGTAAGACCATTGTCGGAGAAATTCCTGCTTCGCAAATGGGTCATGTTGAAGATATTAAAACCCAGCTAATCGAGAAAGCCGCTGAAGCGGATGAGTCGTTGATGGAAAAGTTTTTTGAAAACGATACACTTTCGGAAGCCGAAATGATGCAGGGAATAGCTGCTGGTTTGCCTCACCGTGGAATTTTTCCGGTATTTTGCGTAAATGCACGCACCGATCTCGGTGTTGAACGTTTGATGGACTTTATTGCCAATGTAGCACCCAGTCCTGACAAAGCAGAACCCACCCTCAACAGCGAAGGCGACCCCGTGGTTTGCGACCCCGCAGCAAAACCCTCGGTTTTTGTTTTCAAAACTTCTATCGAAGACCATATCGGCGAAATCAACTATTTCAAAGTAATGTCTGGGGTAGTAACCGAAAGTATCGACCTCTACAACTCCACCAAAGGTGTTAAAGAACGCTTGTCGCAGTTGTTTGTTTGTGCCGGTAAAAACCGTACAAAAATTGAGAAACTCAACGCCGGCGATATTGGAGCCACCGTTAAACTGAAAGGTACAAAAACCTGCCATACACTGGTTGCCCCCGGACTCGACTGGACTATTCCCAGCATCGAATGGCCCGCACCCAAATTCCGTACTGCTATTAAAACCGTTAACGAAGGTGAGGAAGAAAAGCTGGGTGAGGCACTCAACCGCATGCGCGACGAAGACCAGACCATTGTTTTTGAACACAGCAAGGAACTGCGTCAGCTGATTCTTTCCGGTCAGGGCGAGTACCATCTGAATATTCTGAAATGGCATCTCGACAATCAGTTTAAAATTGAAACCAACTTTATTAAACCACGTATTCCTTATCGTGAAACCATCACGAAAAAAGCTCAGGCCGATTACCGTCATAAAAAGCAATCGGGTGGTGCAGGTCAGTTTGGTGAGGTTCACATGATTGTGGAACCCTATACCGAAGGAATGCCAGAACCCGATATGTACAAAATCAACAATAAGGAGTATAAGATTTCGGTTCGTGGTAAAGACGAAATTGAACTCGATTGGGGCGGCAAACTTCAATACTACAACTGTATTGTGGGAGGTTCCATCGATGCACGTTTTCTTCCCGCAATCCTGAAAGGTATTATGGAGAAAATCGAAGTAGGTCCGCTTACCGGTAGTTATGCCCGCGATATCCGCGTATGTGTGTACGATGGTAAAATGCACCCGGTTGATTCAAACGAAATCTCCTTCCGTCTTGCCGGTCGTAATGCCTTTAGTCAGGCATTTAAAGATGCTGGACCGAAAATTATGGAACCCATTTACGATGTGGAAGTATTGGTTCCCGGCGATCGTATGGGTGATGTGATGAGTGACCTGCAGGGCCGCCGTGCTATTATTCAGGGTATGAGCAGCGAAAAAGGCTTTGAGAAAATCATGGTGAAAGTGCCACTGGCCGAAATGGGTAACTATAGCACTGCACTGCGGTCGCTTACCGGAGGTCGCGCCATGTACAGCATGAAATTTGCCGATTACCAACAAGTTCCCCCCGATGTGCAGGAACAATTACTCAAAGATTACGCACAACAGGACAACGACGAATAATCGATACCGTATTATTAATAAAGAGCCGCCCGAAAAGCGGCTTTTTTATTGTTATTTATTTTATTATTTTTGCTACACTAAAACGTTTGGATGTTTAATAATTGTACGGATAGGGTGATGTAAATAGGCCGGCTGATGTCGTGCTTATCCCTTTTGTTTATTGCAGTGGCTGTTAGCCACTGTGTTATCATTTTAAATGTATAAACCGGATGATG
>JAKQPY010000059.1:0-40426 GCA_029564465.1 Bacteroidota bacterium
AATAACGGATGCTCTGCCAATACTTCGGTTACCGTTTCGGAACCCACATTGCTTACAGCCAGCGCATCGGCTACTCCCATTCTTTGCAACGGAGGAAACAGCACCGTTACTGTTACTGCGGCAGGTGGAACCGCTCCGTACACAGGAACCGGCACGTTCACCGTGACTTCAGGAACCTACAATTACGTGGTTACCGACAATAACGGTTGCTCCGCCAATACTTCGGTGACCATTTCGGAACCCACCATTCTGACAGCAAGCGCATCAGCTACTACCATTCTTTGCAACGGAGGAAACAGTACCGTTACTGTTACTGCTGCCGGTGGAACAGCTCCGTACACAGGAACCGGTACTTTCAGCGTGACTGCCGGAACCTACAACTACGTGGTTACCGACAATAACGGATGCTCTGCCAATACTTCGGTGACAATCAGTCAACCCACACAGTTAACAGCTTCGGTCACTGCTCTGGTTAATCAGAATTGCACGATGAATGGTTCCGCTACCGTAACTGCAGCCGGAGGAACAGCTCCTTACACATATACCTGGCCTGCCGGTGCAGGTGGTGTATCGGGTGGCAGCGCTTCTTCGCTTACCGCAGGAACCTATAATGTAACAGTAGCCGATAACAACGGATGTTCGCTTGTTCAACCCGTTACTATTATTACCATAGGTGGAATTACAGTTTCGGCTGTAACAACCAGCAATGTAAATTGTTTCGGTGGAAACAATGGTGCCATTCAGGTTACCACAACCGGTGGTACTGCCAATTACACTGTAAATTGGGGCACAGGATCTATAAACACTCCCAATGCGGTATATACGATTAATGGTCTCACAGGTGGAAGCTATACAATCACCGTTACCGATGGAAACGGATGCAGTAACACAACAACTACCAGCATATCAACACCTGCAGCACCTCTGACATCGAGTGCTACAGCCACAGCCATTGCCTGTTTCGGAGGTAATTCCACCGTTACGGTAACTGCTTCTGGTGGAACTGCTCCATACACTGGAACGGGAACTTTCAGTGTTACTGCCGGAGCATATAATTATACAATTACCGATAACAACGGTTGTACCTCGATTGCCAGTGTAAGTATCTCTCAACCTTCTCAATTGGCTGCGAGTGCCACTGCAACAAGTATTCTTTGTAATGGTAATAACGCTACTGTTACCGTAACTGCTACTGGCGGAACCCTGCCATATTCGGGAACTGGTACTTTCACAGTTCCGGCGGGTTCGTATTCTTATACTGTAACTGATTTCAACGGCTGCACTGCAAACACTTCGGTTACAATTTCGCAACCCACGGCACTGGTTCCGAGTATTGTATCGATAACACATCCGATATGCACAAACTTAGGATCTGCAACCGTAGCTGCAACAGGAGGTACTCCCAACTACACATTTACCTGGCCAGTCAGTGCAGGTGGAGTTGTTGGCCCAACTGCCAATAATCTGGCAGGAGGCAGTTATATTGTTACGGTTACCGATCAGAACTCCTGTACGGCAACAATTACAGTAACATTGGTTGATGCTGGAAATGTATCAGCAAACCTGATAAGTTCGACCAATCCACAATGTTATGGAATGGCCACCGGCAGCATTACCATTGGAATTGCAGGTGGTACTCCGGCTTATACAGTTAACTGGGGAACCGGGTCGGCTTCAACAGCAACATCACCTTATACCATAAGTTCACTCATTGCGGGAACCTATTCGATTACAGTCACCGACTTTAACGGATGTCAGGATATAATTACCAATATTGCCATCACCCAACCGCCACAGTTGATCGCCAACTTAGGTGTCATCACCAATGTAAGTTGCAACGGTCAGGCCGACGGTACTGCAAACATCATTGTAAGCGGAGGAACACCAGCATACACATATACATGGAATCCGGCATGGGTAAGCGGACCGAATCCGACCAATCTGACTCAGGGTAATTATGCAGTAACCGTAAGCGACATGAATTCATGCAGCCTTGCACTGAACTTTAGTATTAACGAGCCAACGGCTCTCACTGTGATGCATACCGTAACCAACGCACCGTGTTTCGGCGGCGTAGGCACAGCATCGGTAACGGTTGCCGGCGGCGGAATTGCACCTTACACGATTATGTGGGATGACGGAGGAACCTCCTTCAATCACAACAGTGTACCGGTAAATATCAACTTCGGATACACGGTTACTGATAATAATGGATGTGAGTTTATAAGCTTTGTAAATGTCACTCAACCCAATCAATTGGCTGCCAGCATTGCAGGTTCAAATGCAATTTGCAACGGGACTTCAACGGGAAGTGCAACAGTAACTGTCAGTGGAGGTACCATGCCATACTTCTACGCATGGAGCAATGGCGGAGTTAATTCTACAATAGGTTACCTGAGCGCAGGGAGCTACTCGGTTACAGTGACTGACTACAATGGATGTACAACCACTCAATCGGTTGATATTACTGAACCTGCAGTGGTTGCAGTCAACATAGCAACGAATCCGGTTGTCTGCGGAACCAATCTGGGTTCGGCAACAGCCAGTGCATCGGGAGGTACACCGCCTTATAACTATCAGTGGAATAACGGCACAAATGGCCCGACAGCCACTAACCTGACAGCCGGAACGTATTACTGCACAGTGGTTGATCAGAACACCTGCTACGTTATTAGCTCGATAAACATTTCGGTGACCGATTCGATTACAGCCAGCATAACCGAAATGCAATCTATCGGATGCAATGGCGAAAGTACCGGAACACTAATGGCCGCAACAACTTCGACAAACATGCCCATTTCGTATCTCTGGTCGAATGGTGTCACGTCACAGACAAACTCATACCTGAGTGCAGGAGCCTACTATGTAACTGTTAGCGACGGTTGGGGTTGCAGTGGAACTCAGAATTTCAACCTTACAGAACCTTCGTTGCTAACAGCTACACCAAATATTAGCAACGTGGGATGCTATGGCGGTAACAATGGTTCTATTTCGCTTGCAGTTTCAGGAGGTAGCCCTGCTTATACCTGCCTCTGGTCGAACAGTGCCACAAGCTTCAATATGATTAACCTCACGGCAGGTGACTATGCTGTGGTGGTTACCGACAATAACGGTTGCATTTTTACAGGAACCTATACTGTTTCGCAACCTGCAGCACCTCTGGCCGTTGTATCGCTGGTTGATCACATTTCATGTTTTGGCGATAACGATGGTTCCTTGCTGATGAATGCTACCGGCGGTACTCCTCCATACGTGTTTACAACTACCATGGGTACATTTTTAAGCAATGGGAACGAAATACACGACTTGCTCCCAGGAACCTACCACATTCAGGTTATCGACAACAATGGTTGTCAGGCTGAAACCAATGCTGCGGTAATGGAACCGGCTCCTATGTCAGCTACCTATGTAAGAACCAACCCAAGTTGCCTGGGTAATTTTGACGGGTCAATTTTTGTAAACGTTATTGGTGGAACCGCACCATTCTGGTACATGGCTAATGAGTTTTCTTCGCAAACTGCATTGATTGACAGTTTACGTCAGGGAATTTACAACATTCAGATTATCGACTACAATGGATGCGAATACAGCTTTGGACCCGTTCAACTGATTGACCAGAACGAAGACTGCCTTAAAATTCCGAATGCATTTACACCCAATGACGACGGAATTAACGATACATGGATTATCGAAAATCTATGGTTGTTCCCGGGCGCTGTGGTTCAGGTATTCAACCGCTGGGGGCAAATCCTGTATGATTCCGGTATAAACGAAGGCGACTGGGATGGAACCTATAATGGCAAAATTATGCCTACCGGATCGTATATCTACGTTATCAGACTATATGCCGAAGGCGATCAGTACAGTGGAGTTGTTACTATAGTGCATTAAAAAAAGAGGCTGTCCTTGTAAGACAGCCTCTTTTTTAATATTTACCACTTATTCAGTCTGCCAGTTTTCGTAATAGTATTTCATAACGATATCGCAACCATAGTTAAACACCCGTTGATAATTATCGTTTAGGGTGTATTCAAACTTTTGTGTGAGTGCATTCCCGTTAAGCAGCGACACAGCTTCAGCCATAACCTCGCTGTTGGAAGTTAAAGCTTTTAACCCAAAATGTTTCATCAGCGAAGATATTTGCTGAACATTTGTCTTATCAACCATGGGTTTCATGGCAGCATCAAAACTCTGGATGTTACGCTGTGAATTGGTAAAACTACCTCCCGACTCAAACGGAGTGCTGGCAGGTAATACCACATCAGCCAGCTTTGCGGTTTCGGTGAGCATGTAGTCCTGAACAACTATGAACTCAGCCTGACCGAGCATTGCCTTTACATGATCCTTGTCGCTTGCACATCCCACGGGGTCCTCACCAAAAATCAAAAGGTTCTTCAACAATCCACCGGTAAGTTTTTCCGAGACACATTTGCCATCGAATTCAGCTACACCAATTTTCCAGCGTTCAGCCAAACTTGCCTGTACCTGCGGGTTTGTATAATCGGTAGTTCCGGGAGCCAGACAACAGAAAGCACCCATGTCGATTAAACCTTGTGCATTGTTTTTCTCTTTAAGCGAAATAATACCCGCAGCAGTTTTACCCGGTTTACCGGTAATCATGGCAAGATTCCTGATCTCGGTCGCTGTATTGCCTGAAATTTCCTTCTCACTAAAAATAATCACGGAATTCATCTGCATATTATAGGCTTCTGCGAATGTTTCCACCTGTTCTTTAGCCCCTGCTTTGGCAACCAAATCAGCATAATTTTCGGATAAAAGTGCTTTTTTGTAATCGGCAAAACCTTCGCAATGGTGGTTTATATACATCATGTTTTCGAGGCCTTTACTTAACAGGTAATAATTCACAGCCTTAAAGAAATGGTAATAGGAACCGATTTTTTGCTGAGAATCGGTTTTTGCTTCCAGTTTACTGCAATCGGTATCGGTGTAAAGTGCAATATGGGTATTTCCATGAAGTCTGGCTTTATTCAACAAATAAACCATTCCCGCATTATCGTAATTAAGGCGTGAACCAAAGATATATACCGTTGCGGCCTGATGTAACTCATTGATTGATGCATTTTTTACAGAATTCATCACATGACCTCTACCACTGAACACGTAGTGAAAACTATGCACCGCATTGGTTTTCACACCTGCTCTGGCAAGCTTCTGAATCAGGTATTGCTCCTCGTTGGTTAATCGTGCACCTGCAAAGAGTGCGTTTTCGGAAGGTTTCACTTTCTTCACTCTTTCGGCAATATAGCTGATGGCTTCTTCGAATGCGACCTGTTCTAATTTTCCGTTTTTACGAATCAGGGGCTGAGTCAATCGGTCGGATTGATTAAAGAACCGGTAACCAAACTTCGAAACCGGATCGATGCAAGCATCGCGGTTGACCAGTCCTTTGGCACCTGTAGTTCTGAAAATAAAATCGTTCTTGTGGTGGATGCTTATTTTCTCTCCCAATCCTCCGTAAGGACTGATTGAATCGAATGAATCGGTTTTCACCGGTCCCGGCTTAAATGGGAAGTTTTCGGTAATAGCACCGGTAGGACAAGCCGAAATACACAAACCGCAGGCATCACAATTGGTGTGTTGCAGGCGGTCACCCATGCTGGGTGCAACCACGGTTTCGATGCCACGCTTCACCAAACCCAGTGCACTGGCCCCGGCAATATCACGACAAATTCTAACACAACGGGCACACAAAATACACTTGTTGTTGTCGATTTCGATAAGCGGATGCCTGAAGTCAACCGGAATGTTGTTGTACATACCCGAATACTTCTTCTGGTCGGCGCCATATTGTGTAGCATATTTCTGTAAATCGCAGGTGAAGAATTCGCTGCACCCGCATTCGAGACAACGTGCTGTTTCGGTAAGAGCGGTTTCTTCAGAATCATAACCCAGCTCAACCTCTCTGAAATTAAAACGGTCTTTTGCCCCCAGTACCGGCATATCTTTGCGGTGCTGTATTGCGAAATGACCTTTAAAATCGCTTTCGTTGAGTTTGTTGAAATGGTCTTTACGGCTTACAAATTCAGCAGGATCCAGATTGATGTTTTCGCCCATCAGATACTGATGACAACTTGCTGAGGCGGTTTGTGCCTGAGCCACCGCTTCGATGATTGTAGCCGGACCACTTACGCCATCACCGGCAGCAAACACACCGGCGATACCAGTTTGTAACGAAATGGGGTCAACATCGATATCCCCCCACTTATTGATTTTAAGTGCGCCATTTTCGGCAAAACGGTTGATATCGTCAAGGAAATTTACATCCGTTTTTTGCCCGATAGCAGCAAGAATAAAATCAGTTTTCAGGTCGAATTCACTACCGGGCACCTCAACCGGACGGCGCCTGCCGGAAGCATCGGGTTCACCCAGCGCCATTTTTATCAAACGCACCGATTCGAGTTTTCCATCGCTTGTTTTATTCACTTTTACCGGATTAGTAAGGAATAAATATTCGACACCCTCGATTTTCGACTCGTGTATTTCGATAGGGTTGGCAGGCATTTCCTTTTCGGTACGACGATATACTACATACACTTTTTCGGCTTTACAACGTATCGAAGTACGGCAGCAGTCCATTGCCGTATTACCACCACCGACAACCACAACGGTTTTGCCCCTGAAGTCGGCTTTTTGCCCAGTGGCTTCCATGTTACGGAGAAAATCAATACCCGAATAAACCCCTTCGGCATCTTCGCCTTCGGTGCCCAAAAGGGTTCCTTTTTGTGAGCCAATGGTCAATATCACACTATCGTATTTCCCTTTCAGATCGGCATAACTCAGGTTTTCACCCAGCTTTTGGTTACAGAAAATATTTACACCCAATTCGGTAATAGTTTCTATTTCCTGATCGAGCAAATCATTCGGGAGGCGATACTCAGGGATTCCGTAGCGCAACCATCCTCCGGGCTTTGGCATCGCTTCGTAAATATCGCACTGATGACCTTTCTGTTGCAACCAATATGCAGCCGAAAGTCCACCAGGGCCTGCTCCGATAATCGCAATTTTCTTTCCTGTCGATGGTGCCGTTTCGGGTTTATACCGATTGTCAGAATTAAGGTCAATATCAGCAGCATAGCGTTTCAGGTAATCGACACCAACGCCTGAACCTTCGTCGAGAAGGTTACGCCGGCAATTGAATTCACAAGGACGTACGCATACCCTACCGCAGATTGCCGGCAAGGGATTCTTCTGTTTTATCAGTGCAATAGCTTCCGAATACTGCTTCTTCTCGATCAGACTGATATAACCCTGAACATCGACATGCGCAGGACAAGCAATCTTGCACGGACCCACACAATCGGCATAATGGTTACTCATCAGCAGATCAAGGGCTGTTTTACGGGCACGGCGCACCCTGTCGTTTTCGGTTTGTATCTTCATGCCTTCGTTTACACGGGTGGAACACGAGGGCTGAAGGTTCTTCATGCCTTCGATTTCGACAACGCACACATAACACGAAGAATAAGGCGCCAGTCGCTCATCGTGACACAGTGTAGGGATAACTATATTGTTGCGCCTGGCTACATCGTAAATACTGTCGCCTTTCTGCGCTTCTAACTCTATATTATTAATTGTTACTTTCATCATTTTCAGGTATTTGGATTAAACTAAGCTGATTGCACCAAAGTTGCAATTGGTGAAACAGGAACCACATTTGATACATAAGTCCTGATGCACAAAATGTACTTTTTTCTTCTCACCCGAAATGGCTTTGGTGGGACATTTCACAGCGCAGATGGTACACCCGGTACATTTTTCTTCATCCACCATGTAGGTTATCAGTTTTTTGCACACTTTGGCCGGACATTTCTTATCGTAGATATGTGCTTCATATTCGTTGCGGAAATATCTGATGGTTGACAGCACGGGATTGGGAGCGGTTTGCCCGAGTCCGCACAACGAGTTCTCGATAATCTGGCGCCCCAGTTCCTCAAGTTTTTCGATATCTCCATCCTGACCGTTGCCATCGCAAATGCGTTCCAGAATTTCGAGCATACGCTTGGTACCAATGCGGCAGAAGGTGCATTTACCGCAGGATTCCTTCACGGTAAAATCGAGGAAGAAACGGGCGATATCCACCATGCAGGTAGTTTCGTCCATCACCACCATCCCGCCCGAACCCATAATGGCTCCGGTAGCCTGCACCGAATCGTAGTCAATCAGTGTTTCACCCAGATGCGCTGGGATACAGCCACCCGAAGGGCCGCCCAACTGCACGGCTTTAAACTTTTTATCGTCGATAATACCACCGCCAAGTTTATAGATTATCTCGTTTACGGTAATACCCATGGGAACTTCGACCAGACCACCGTTTTTAATTTTTCCGGTCAGGGCAAAAACCTTGGTACCTTTCGATTTTTCGGTTCCATAGGCAGCATATTTTTCGGGGCCGTTCAGGATAATCCAGGGTATGTTCGCCCAAGTTTCCACATTGTTGATGTTGGTAGGTTTTGCCCAAAGTCCGGCTTCAGCAGGGAAGGGAGGCCGCTTGTTGGGCATACCCCTCTTTCCTTCGATAGATGCAATCAGGGCAGTTTCTTCTCCACACACAAAAGCACCGGCGCCTTCTTTTACGTAGATATCGAAATTGAATCCTTCGATACCAAAAATATTTTTTCCGAGATAGCCTTTTTGTCGGGCTTGCGCGATGGCAATATTCAGCCTTACAATGGCCAGGGGATATTCGGCGCGGCAATAGATAACCCCGCCGGTTGCACCCACCGAGTAGGCGCAGATTATCATTCCTTCGAGTACCGAATGCGGGTCACCCTCCAGCAACGAGCGATCCATAAAAGCACCGGGGTCTCCTTCGTCTGCGTTGCAAATCACGTATTTTTCATCGCCTGAATACGACTTGGCAAACTGCCATTTTTTACCTGTCGGGAAACCTGCACCTCCCCTGCCCCGTAGTCCGGAATCAAGAACTTTCTGAATCACCTGGTCGGCAGACAGTTTTTCGTCTACAATTTTTTTCATAGCCTGATAGGCATGGTGCGCTTCGGCCTCATCGATACTTTCGGGGTCGATATAGCCACAATTACGCAGGGCTATTTTCACCTGACCGTCGAAATAGGTTTTGCCCGGAGTGTCGAGCTTTTCGCTGTACACCACATATTCGGTGAGCGGCGCCTCATGCGCCTCGTGGTGTTTCATGATTTCGACAATACGTTTCTCGTCGACTCCTCCATAGAGCCACGATCCGTTTTTTGCAGATACTTCTACCAGGGGTTCGTTGAAACACATGCCAATGCAACTGGTTTTGGCAAGATCGAACGAATATTCGGCCTGCTGTTGCAATTCGGTGAGTTTCTGATATGTTTTTCCGGCACCGGCAGCAATTCCGCAACTGCCCAGTCCCACGGTTACTTTAATCTTTTCCATAGCAATACAATTGAATTATTGTTTTTCTTTCCGGGCAATGTCGCGAATCACTTTCAATGCCGATTTATTATTGAGTTTACCAAAGGTGTCGTTGTTCACCATCATCACCGGAGCGAGCGAACAACAACCCAGACAGGCCACCGATTCGAGGGTGAACAAACCATCAGCGGTGGTTTCCCCGTCCTTTATTCCGAGTTCCTCGGCCAGTGCTTCACTCACCGCATTGGCATTCTGCACATGGCAGGCAGTGCCGTGACACACTTTAATAATATTTTTTCCTACCGGGTTAAGCCTGAACTGGGTATAAAAAGTAGCAACACCATACATGTCGCTTAACTCGAGACCGGTTTCCTTCGAAATTTTCTCGAAGGCAGCACGCGGCAGGTAACCAAAAATTGCCTGGGTGCCTTGCAGCAACGGAATGATATTTCCCTTTTTGCCTTTATACTTTGTAATAATCTCATCCAACTCGTTTGTAATCACTACATCGTCGGGAGTTTTACGATTGTCGTTTTCAACAAAGATTCTTTGTATTCTCATAGTTTATGGCATAAATAAAACAACAGTAAAATTAAAAAAAGGGGCTTATAAAAGCCCCCCTAAACAAACAAAAAAGCATCTATACAACACCATGAGCGAGCATAGCATCAGCAACCTTAACAAAACCTCCGATGTTGGCTCCATCAACGTAGTTAACAAAACCATCTTCTTTAGTTCCGTATTTCACACAGGTAGCGTGTATGTCTTTCATGATTTGGTGCAAACGGGCATCAACTTCTTCGCGGGTCCACGACAAACGCATTGAGTTCTGACTCATTTCGAGTCCTGAGGTGGCAACACCACCGGCGTTGGCTGCTTTTCCGGGGCCGAAGAGAATTTTATTTTTGAGGTAGATTTCGATGGCTTCGGGAGTCGAAGGCATGTTGGCACCTTCTGAAACACAGATGCAACCATTCTTAACGAGAATAGCAGCTTCTTCGCCATTTACTTCGTTTTGTGTTGCACAAGGCAATGCTACATCGCATTTAACCACCCAGGGACGAATGTTGGCATGATATTCACAACCGTATTTTTCGGCATATTCTTTAATACGTCCGCGTTTTACGTTCTTCAGATGCATTACATAAGCCAGTTTTTCGTCGTCGATACCTTTTGGGTCATAAATGAAGCCTTCCGAATCGGATAAGGTTACCACTTTACCGCCCAACTCATTCACTTTTTCGACTGCATACTGAGCCACATTACCCGAACCCGAAACGGTAACAACTTTACCTTCGAAACTCAGACCACGGGTTTTCAGCATTTCCTGTGCAAAATACACACAGCCATAGCCGGTAGCTTCGGGACGAATCAATGAACCACCCCATTCGAGGCCTTTACCGGTAAGAACACCTGTAAATTCGTTGCGCAGTTTTTTGTACATACCAAACATGAACCCGATTTCGCGGCCGCCCACACCGATATCACCGGCAGGAACGTCGGTATTCGGACCAATGTGACGTTGCAGTTCCATCATGAAACTTTGGGTAAAACGCATTACTTCCATGTCGGATTTTCCTTTGGGGTCGAAATCAGACCCACCTTTACCACCACCCATCGGAAGGGTAGTCAACGAGTTTTTGAAAACCTGTTCGAAAGCCAAAAACTTAAGTACACCCAGGGTTACCGTGGGGTGAAAGCGCAAACCACCTTTGTAAGGTCCAATAGCGCTGTTCATCTCGATACGGTATCCGCGGTTTACACGAATTTCGCCCTGATCATCGGTCCATGGAACCCTGAAAATAAGAATTCTTTCGGCCTCAACCATCCGATCGAGGATTTTTGCTTTCTTATACTTCGGGTTTTCTTCGATGTAAGGCATTAAAGATTCAACCACTTCTTTTACGGCCTGATGAAATTCGGGTTCTGCCGGATTCTTGGCAATAACGCCTGCCATAAATTCATTCACGATTTGCTGATACTTGCTCATGTTAAAAATTTTTAAAGTTTGACTTCAGGTTAATTTGCAATTCAGCATAAATGTATATAGGTTTTTTTTTGCATTTCAAAGCCCAAGAACATACGAATAATTTAACATATGGCATTTTTGCAGTATTTGCAAGGCCTGCATGCCCATTTACCATGTCGTATGTTTTGCAGCATTTTTGTCATTTTTGAGCCTTAACATGATAAATATCATTTTTTTTCATATTCCTGACTTTTGTCATGCTTTAAAACACTGGTATATAACATTGTTTTAGAAAACTACATTTCTATTTTAATACAAGGTCAAAAAATCAAATTTTTGAGTATAAAATATATGGTGTTGATAAATAAACCTGCTCAGGAAAAAATATTTCACGGGTATTTCTCATTTTTGACATCGTGGGATTTTGCATTTACTGAATTATAGTCGAACTACATTATATATGGTATGAAATCGAGCATCAGAAAAGCAACTTCATTCCGGAGACATATCGGTTTATGCAAAATTCCATCGGACCATTAAAAACAAATTACACAAATGAAAGTACATTTGATAGCTTGCGGAGGGGCAGTAATGCACAATCTTGCCATTGCCCTGCATAAGAAAGGGTATCAGGTCAGCGGTTCAGATGATGAGATTTTCGAACCAGCAAAAAGCCGGTTGCAACAATATGGATTGCTTCCCGAAACCTGGGGTTGGGATGTTTCAAAAATCAAATCGGACCTCGACCTCGTTATACTGGGGATGCATGCCCGCCGCGACAACCCCGAACTGATCCGGGCCATCGGGAGCAACATACCGGTGTATTCCTTCCCAGAATACCTTTATGAGCAAACAAGAAACAAAATGCGCATTGTGGTGGGCGGAAGTCACGGGAAAACCAGCGTTTGCTCGATGATTATGCATGTGATGAAATCGTGCGACATGCAGTTCGACTATATGGTAGGAGCAAAAATCGAAGGCTTCGACACCATGGTGAACCTTGAAGAGAAAAACAGCATTGCCGTTTTCGAAGGAGATGAGTACCTGTCGTCGGCTATCGACCCACGGCCAAAGTTCCATTGGTACAAACCCCATATTGCCATACTCACCGGAATTGCATGGGATCATATCAATGTGTTTCCCACTTTTGGCGAATATGTGAATCAGTTCGACGTTTTTGCCGGTATGATTGAACCAAAAGGACACCTTATATATTATGCCGATGACGAAAACCTGTGCACCATTGCGCAAAAACATTCTTCGATTAACACCACAGCCTATCAGGAACTCGAATCGAGACGTTCGGATAATGGCACCGAAATACTTCTCGATGGAAAAGCCTATCCGGTAAACCTATTCGGACGGCATAATATGCAAAATATACATGCCGCCCTGTTGGTGTGCCGCGAAATCGGAATCAGCGATGCTGACTTTTTCGGATCGCTGGCAACATTTAAGGGCGCAGCAAAACGCCTACAGTTGGTAGCAGCAACCCACGACTCAACATTCTTTCTCGACTTTGCCCATGCCCCTTCGAAACTTAAAGCCACTACCGAAGCTGTAAAATCGCAGTTTCCCGACAGGGAGCTAGTGGCATGTATCGAGTTACACACCTTCAGCAGCCTTTCGAAAACATTCCTGCCGCAGTACCGCAACAGTATGGACATGGCCGATACCGCAGTGGTGTATTACAACAAACACGTAATCGAACACAAAAAACTCGAAAACATTGAGCCCGAAGCGGTACGCGAATCATTCGGACGCGATATTCTCGTATTCAACGATTCATCGGAGCTACAGACTTACCTGAAAAACATAAGCTGGAAAAACAAAAATTTGCTTATGATGAGCTCCGGAAATTTCGATGGTATTGATTTTGATAAGTTTGCAACCGAAATCGGCTTAAAATAAACCAACACAGATGAAAAAAATAAGAATTCCATTATTCCTGATTGCACTGCTTTCGATAATCAGTGTGTCGTGCAAATATCAGCAAATTACGGTTGGCAAGCCTGCCGGACTGAAAGTTAACGAAATAAAAACCGGAAATGTAAGCCTTCAGGTTGATTTACCGGTGAACAACCCCAACAATTTTTCATTTACTCTTAAGAAGATAGACCTCGACGTGTATGTTGGCGAAATAAACGTCGGCAATGTGAAAAGAACACAAAAAACACGTATCGAAGCGAAATCGAACGATGTGCATGCCGTGGATGTGTCGTTTAAACCGGCCGAACTGCTTGGCAATTCTTTTAAAATCGTATCGGAACTCAGCCGCCGCGAAATCGAAATCGGAGTTAAGGGCAAAGTTAAAGTCGGGAAATTTATCTTTTCGAAAAACATAGATGTCGATTCGAAAGACAAGGTTAAAATTTATTAATTTGCATAAAAATACGTTGTTATGAAACTCGCTTACATAATTCTTGGTCTGGTTGTATCGCTAACGCTGTCGGGGCAAACGGTTACACCGGTCGAAATCCCGTATTTCAACAGTGGCGCCTATCATGGCAAAGTGCACATTTATCAGTCGGACAAGATGGAAAGTTTCATCGAGACCTATGCCGGAATCAACGAAAAGCGCAATGGTATCTGGGGTTATCGGGTGAAAATATTTGCCGATGTGGGTCAAAACGCCCGAAAACTGGCCAACGAAACCAAAGTCCGGTTTAATACAGCCTATCCCGACATTAAAGTGTATCTGGTGTATAAGGACCCCAATTTCGAAGTACATTGCGGCAACTTCAGAACCCGATACGAAGCCATGGGTTTGCTGAACAAAATTAAACCGTCGTTTCCGGGTTGCTTTGTGGTGTACGAAATCATTGAGTTTCCCGATTTATAAGCCATGCCCGACATTTCGAACCTCATACAAAAAGCGGCCGAAATACGGCGCGACGTAATCAACATGCTTTGCGAGGCAGGCTCGGGGCATTTGGGAGGCTCGCTGGGCTTAGCCGATGTTTTTACTACACTCTACTTTTACGAATTACGCCACAATTCGGGAAATGCCGAATGGCATGCCCGCGACCGGGTAGTGCTGTCGATAGGCCATGTGGCACCGGTGCTGTATGCCACCCTGGCCCATGCCGGATATTTTCACCCGAAAGAGCTGATGCAGCTACGCAAAGAAGGCTCCCGGCTGCAGGGTCATCCGTCGCTGAGCCATAAACTGCCGGGCATCGAAACATCGAGCGGCTCACTTGGGCAGGGGCTTTCCATAGCTGTGGGTATGGCCCTGGCAATGAATATCGAAAAATCGAACCGTAAAATATATTGCATTCTCGGCGATGGTGAACTTCAGGAAGGTTCGGTATGGGAAGCTGCCATGAGCGCCGCCCATTACCGTATGGACAACCTGCTTGCTATTGTTGACCGGAACGAAGTGCAGATCGACGGCCCAACCCGCAACGTAATGGACATTGAACCTCTGGCTGCAAAATGGGAAGCCTTCGGTTGGCAAGTGTTCGTGTGCCGTGGTAACGATATTTCCGATTTAATCAGAACTTTCGACCAGGTACGCAGCATTAAGCAAAAACCTTCGGTTATCATTGCCAATACAAACATGGGGCGTGGTGTGAGAAGTATCGAAGGCAATTACCAGTGGCACGGTAAAGTGCCCACCCGCGAACAAGCCGATTTATTCATTAAAGAATTGGGATTCTGATTGGAACATTGCAACCGGCTAAGTTTCCACCCTAATTCCGAAAAAAAAATTTCCCCGGCAAAACGGCATACGTTGCAAATGATCAGATTAAATGAGGCCTTATTGCTAATGATAAGCCAAGAAAGCAGACCAATTAGTCAATCCTTAGAATCATAAAATTTAAAACACAGCCTTCTTATTGACGGAAATTAAAACATTTACGTGTTTTCGTCAATAATTAATATTTTTTGTAAAAAATGTACGCTCGTCCAGTCATCGCTTGTAACGCGTACAAATTTATTGGTGTATTTCTAATGCACTGCAGTCGACGCATTATAAATGCTTAGTATAAATGCGACCTCGTTACAAACGAGGTCGAGATTTGGGGGTTAGATCGCTTCGCTTGACACGTCGGGTTATATCTCAGCCCATACCAGACATGCACCGACTGCATGCTTCCACTGCAGGTACAGGCTGCTTCGCAAGGCCTCACCAATTTCGGGTGAAAATATCCTATCGGCCTGTTGCATACCGGCAACATGTTGCAGTGAAGAAACACCTGCCGCCAGAGCCGCCAAACAGGCAGCCCCCAGTGCAGTTGATTCAGTGATGCGCGGTCGGACAACATTCACACCGAGAATATCGCTCTGAAACTGCATCAGGAAATTGTTGACACAGGCACCTCCATCGGCTTTTATGGCAGCCGGCGAGATTCCCGTATCGGTGCGCATGGCATCGAGCACGTCGCGGGTTTGATAGGCCAGCGATTCAAGGGTGGCCCGCACAAGGTGTTTTTCGTTAACGCCCTGTGTCAGGCCGAAAATAGCTCCCCGTGCTTCCATATTCCAATACGGGGCGCCCAGACCTGCAAAGGCTGGCACTACAATCACTCCGGCACTGTCGGGAACCGAGCTTGCCATGTTTTCGGTTTCCGAAGCATTGCGGAACAAGTGTAAGCCATCGCGCAGCCATTTGATGGCAGCCCCGGCAATAAACACGCTCCCTTCGATGGCGTAGGTGGTTTCGCCGGCAATCCGCCAGGCAACGGTGGTCAGCAAACCCGACTGCGACAACATGGGCTCGGTTCCGGTATTCATCAGCATGAAACAGCCGGTGCCATAGGTGTTTTTCACCATTCCTTTCGACAGGCACGCCTGGCCAAACAAAGCGGCCTGCTGATCACCGGCAACTCCGGCCAGCGGAACCGAAATACCTCCAAACAAATCCGGGGCGGTACCGGCAAAAACCACCGATGAGTCGATAATATCGGGCATCATCGCAACAGGGATATCCATCAGTTTCAGTAATTCTGTGTCCCAACACAGATTGTGAATATCGAAGAGCATGGTGCGCGACGCATTCGACACATCGGTGACGTGTGTTTTACCACCTGTCAGGTTCCAGATTAACCATGAATCAACGGTGCCGAACAGGGCCTCGCCTTTTTCGGCCATAGCCCGTACCCCGGGCACTTCGTCGAGAATCCACCGTAGCTTGGTTGCCGAAAAATACGAATCAACCTGCAACCCTGTTTTCTGATGAATCATACCCGAATGTCCCTCCTCTTTCAGTCGGTTGCAATAGGCAGCAGTACGGCGGTCCTGCCAGATAATGGCATGGTACAGGGGTTTGCCGGTTTTCTTATCCCACACAATGCTTGTTTCGCGCTGATTGGTTATGCCTATGGCTGCTATATTGGCGGGATTTACGTTCATGCGGTTAATCAGGTTGCGCATCACAAACAGTTGCGCTTCCCATATTTCGATGGCATCCTGCTCAACCCAGCCCGGCTGTGGAAAAATCTGCCGGCTTTCGTGTTGCTCAATACCGACAATGGCGAACTGGTTGTCGAAAAGCACCGCCCGGGAGCTGGTAGTTCCCTGATCGAGTGCCAGAATGTATTTTTTCTCAGGCATACAAATTCTTATGTTTCAGCCAGTTGATAATATCGATCATTATTTCGTCGCGGTTGGTTTCGTTCAGTATCTCATGGCGGGCTCCGGGATAGAGTTTCATTTCGACATTTCGCAATCCGGCTTTCTGATACAGGGCATACACCTTGGTTACAGCCTTGCCGTAGTTACCCACCGGATCGTCGGAGCCCGACACTATAAACACGGGCAAGGACTTGGGTATTTCCGACAGGTTATTGATGTTGCCAATAAACCGCAGGCCACAGAACAAATCCTGAAAAAAACCTGAAGTAAACACCTGACCGCAATAGGGATCTGCGATGTACTTATCGACCATTTCCTGATCGCGCGACAACCATTGAAACGGTGTGGAATATTTCTTGTTAAAACTGCCAAACGACATCATGTCGAGGGTTTTCGAACGATGGTTTTGTCCTTTAAAGAACGAAGACAGTCGGGCAATCATACTGCCGGCTACGAGAATCGGGCGTGGGTTCATACCTGTACCCGAAAGAATCACACCATGAACGTGGTTGCCATAGGTGCATATATAGGTGCGCACCAGAAAGGAGCCCATGCTGTGCCCCAACAGAAAAACTTTTTTACCCGGGTTCTCGTTTTTCACAATACCAATCAGACTGTGCAGATCATCAACCACCTTCCACCAACCCTGCCGGCGGGCAAAAATGCCTGTATTCTCGGGATCACCTGCCGTGCAGCCATGTCCGCGATGATCGGGGGCATACACTGTAAAATAGTTTTCGTTCAACACATTGGCAAAATGGTTGTAGCGGAATGCATGCTCAGCCATGCCATGGGCAATTACCACAACTGCCCTGATGTCCTCGGTTTCGGCCGACCATTTGTGATACACAATGCCGGCACCATCGGACGCTTTAAATTGATGTTTTACATAACTCATGCTTCATACAGGTTTGAATAGCCTTGTAAATGATACATTTCGGCCAGGGTTTTTATTTCGCGTTGCATGGCTTCGTTTAGGGGAACCCCATGATTTGAGCGATGCAGAAAGTTCATGTATTCCTTTTCGCCGGCGGTGTATATTCTGTCGGCACCCGGCATTTTAGCCGAGTTGCGCAGTTCGCGCAGGATATCACCGGTAGTTTTCCTGAACTCGTCGGGTTCGGTAAAATGGCTGATGCTGATGGCAATAAAAAAGTGTCCGAGCCGGTACGGCACTTTCTTTCCATTTTCGAAACCGGTGAGGGCATTCATAAAAGCACCGCCTTGCAGGGCTGCCGACATAATTTCGACAACTGTGGCATAGCCGTAGCCCTTGTATCCACCCGTTTCCTCGCCAATTCCGCCCAAGGGTGTCAGGGCAGCCTGACCGCTGGTCAGGTCTTTGAGTACTTCAACCGGATTGCACTTACTTTTCCCGTGGCGGTCGATTACCCAGCCTTCAGGCAGGGTTTTTCCGGTCTTGGCGTAATACTCAATTTTGCCGCGCTGGCTTACCGAAGTGGCGCAATCGAGGAAAAACGGAAAATCTTCGTCGGTGGGCATGACAAAGGTCAACGGGTTGGTGCCCAGCATATTGTCGATACCAAAGGTAGGGGCTATCGAAGGACGGGCATTGGTGCCGGTAATTCCAATCATTCCGGCTTCAGCAGCCATTATTCCGTAGTAACCGGCTATCCCGTAGTGCGAGCTGTTTCTCACAGCCACCATGCCCAATCCGTAGAGCTTTGCCTTGTCGATAGCCATCTGCATGGCATACTTACTCACCACATGACCCATGCCGTTGTTTCCGTCGAGCACTGCTGTTGCAGGACCTTCACGAACAACATCGATACGGGTAAGCGGGTTGAGGATCCCATCACGGATGCGGTCAATATAAATCGGCTTCAGCCGGTTGATTCCATGCGAATCGATACCCAGTTTATCGGCTTCAATCAGCACATCAGCAACTATATTGGCATCGGCTGCAGGAACTCCGGCAGCTGTCAGGCAATCGCACATAAAACGGTGCAGCGTTTCAAAATCGGCATATTTCAGTTTTTCACCCATACTCTATTATATTTATCAATCTGATTCGACCTCATGATTATCATCGCGCACGCTGCATCCCGAGAAAATTCCTCTGCAATGCTACAGGCGAATTTACAAAATAAACCCGGCCTTTTTTCATTTCATTCAAATAAAATATAGCTGTGTAAAACATTTTTTTCGATTATTTTTGCAAAATATGGGGAGACAAGCAACCAAATACAAATCGCCGTTTGCAGGCCTGATGGTTTTAGCAATTTTTCTGCCCTTATTTTTGCAGACGACAGCACTCGATGCACAGGCCCCGAAACGACTGATGGACACATACCTGAAATATCGAGACAGGCTGTTCAGTGAATTTGTTGTAGTGAGTCCGAACGTAGAAGAATTTGGGGTGAATATCCCTGCCACAGATCGCATTCACGACACCTTGGGTAAACCTTACTACATCAGTTGGGGCGACGGAAACTGCAACTTCAATCACTACCTGGGCTTTCTGGCCACCGAATACCGGCTTTTGAAAAACAACCGGCAGGATTACCGCGAAACATACAGCATGCTTATTTATGCCATGCTGGCCATCGAGCGGCTCGACCTGTATTCGGAATATGTGCTGCGTAAACACAACAAACGCTACCGCATCGTTGGCAGCGACACAGTCAGCGACTACATTGTGTATCCGGGTGATATCAACGGGTTTCTTATTCGCGACGATGTGAGCCTGGGTTTCTGGTTGCGCTACGCTTCGTTTTTCGGAATAAAAACCGGAAAACTGAACAAAACCCGCGACGGCACAGGGTCGTATTTATCCGTTTTTCAGAAAGGAATTGTGGCCAAAGAAGAAATGAGTCAGGACAACATTGTAAAAATGCTGCATGCACTGGCCTTGGTTAAAAAGCTGGTTGACGAGGAACCTGAAAATCTGGTCGAAATCCACTACATCAACGATTTGATACCGCGTTACCTGAAAGAAAAGGGAATTATTACCAACGGAAAAATCAACATCAGCCGCTGGGTGGATGACCTTACCGACCGTCTGATGAAACAATTGCAGCATCCGTTTCCCGAACAGGCGCTGTGTTTTAAACCGGGCGTTTCGATGGCTCACCCTGCAAAAAACCAGCTGTTTGCCATTATCAGCACGCGATGGTATATTATGAATCCGGTCACCGATGAACTGGTAGCCGAAGGAAGCGGCGAAGATATGGGCGTTTGGATTAATTCGTTTGGGTTTGCCGAAGCCGGCAACGCCATCACCGGAACCGATCGTTATCATTTTGACGGATCCAATACGGGATTCAATAAGTACTTATTCAAATCGCTGGTTTTCAAACAGTTTAAAATACTTCCCGGAGGCGCCCTTTCGTTACCCGATAACATCGAAGACTACATGTTTCGTGATTTGGCCGTTATTTCGGATGTAAACTGGTGCGGCAATTCGCTGCAGTTATTTTATGCGCTGCGCGACCGCAGAGAAAGACTGACCTACGAGCATCAGACCCTGATTCTCTATCTGCTCCATAAGGACAAATATTCATGCATTTACAGCCGAGGAAAAAAAATGTGGGACGACGACAAAAACTATTATGCCGACCTATTGGCCAAAGCACCGCCATCAGGACCCAGCTCAAATAAAAAGCTTCCGGATTACAGCGATTTGTGGAACAACTCATCGCGTATGGTATGGCCGGGAAAAGGGCCACCGGAGCCGTCCCGTATATGGGAATTTGCTGGCCTCGACTACCTGTTCCTGCACAACCTGTACCGTCTGGTATTTGAACCCGAAGGCTACGCCCTGCAGCAGACAAAAACCAAACCGCTGGAACAAAAAATCTACGCAAAAAAAGATATGACGAAGCCGAACTATGAAGCGGAGTTTTATTACGAAGCCCCGGCGGCAGTGTACCGTAAAAACATGTGAGCGACAAATGCCTGAATCGATGCAATTAAAATGAATTTTCTATCTTTACCCTCTTTCTGAACCTGAATGAAACTTTCGGTCGTAATAGTAAACTACAATGTAAGGCACTTTCTGGAGCAATGCCTGAATTCGGTGTTTACTGCCCTCAACGATATTGATGCCGAAGTTTTTGTTGTTGACAACAATTCGGTAGATGGTTCGTGTGCTATGGTGAAAGAGAAATTTGGCAAGGTGCGACTTATTGCCAATCAGAAAAATCTGGGTTTTTCGGCAGCCAATAACCAGGCCATTCATCAGGCAAAGGGCGAGTACATCCTGCTGCTGAATCCCGACACAGTGGTTCAGGAAGATACGTTCAGTCAGATTATCGACTTCATGGATTCGCATGCCGATGCCGGCGGTCTCGGAGTGAAGATGATTGATGGTAAGGGGCGGTTCCTGCCCGAATCGAAGCGGGCCCTCCCCACTCCTGCCGTTGCATTCTATAAGATTTTCGGGCTATCGCGCCTTTTCCCCCGGTCGAAACGTTTCGGGCAGTACCATCTCACCTATCTTGATAAAGACAAAACCCATAAGGTTGAAGTGCTGAGCGGTGCCTTTATGCTATTGCGGAAATCGGTAATCGACCATATCGGAGCCCTCGATGAAACCTATTTTATGTACGGCGAAGACATCGACCTGTCGTACCGTATTACCAAGGCGGGTTTCTCGAATTACTATTTTCCGGGAACCACCATCATTCACTACAAGGGCGAGAGTACCAAAAAAGGCAGTATCAACTATGTGCTGGTGTTTTACCGCGCCATGATAATTTTTGCCCGCAAGCATTTCAGCGCCAAAAACGCAAAAGCCTTTTCGTTTCTGATAAATTCGGCCGTATATTTCAGGGCATCGATGGCCATTGCCTATCGTTTTTTGATGCGGATGTTGCCTGCACTGATTGATGCAGCACTTATCTTTGGCATTTTCATGCTGATAATACCCCTTTGGGGCATGCACAAATTTGGTGAACCGGGAAGCTATCCCGAAGAATTGCTGCGCTATGCCATACCCTCCTATATCATCACATGGATTATCACACTCGTTTTTACCGGAGGATACGACAGGCCACTGAAAATCCCCAATATCCTCAAAGGAATTGTTATCGGCACGGGCATTATATTGCTGTATTATTCCCTGTTACCCGAACATCTTCGGTTTTCGAGAGCTTTGATTCTACTTGGAGCTTCCGGCACATTCCTGACAATTCCGTTAGGACGCATCCTGCTGCATCTCACAAAAATAAAAGAGTTCCGGCTCAACATCACCCAAAGCAATAAAACCATTATCATCGGAAAAAAAGATGAGATACAGCGTGTGCTTCAACTGATCAGCCAAACCGGACTCACAAACCGGATCAGCGGGTTTGTGAACAGCCACGAAAAGGGTGATGACAGCTTCTTTCTCGGCAACATCACTCAGGTAGACGAAATTGTGAAAATTCATAAAATTAACGAGGTGGTTTTCTGTGCCCGCGACGTGGCTGCCCAGAATATTATCAGTTACATGCTGATGCTTGCCGACTACAAACTCGATTACAAAATTGCAGGACCCGACGGCCTGACCGTTATCGGAAGTAACAGCGTACATACAGCCGGTGATTTGTATTCCATTACGATGAACAGCATCGGAAAACCAGAGAATAAACGCAAAAAGAGAATTGTCGATGCCGGACTGTCGTTTCTGTTTTTACTATCCGCTCCTGTGGTGATGTGGATAACGAAACGCCCCCTGTACTTTGTGAAAAATATGTTTTTGGTAGTTTTCGGTGTTAAAAGTTTTGTGGGTTATTGCAAAACAGCAGACCTCACCGGGCTTCCGGCATTAAAACCGGCGATTCTCAATCCCCTCGACCCTTCCGACAATGAGTTGGACAAGCTGTTTGCAGGAAAAGCAAATATTCTGTATGCAAAAGATTATTCTATAATTGGTGATATAAGCCTGATCTTCAAATCGTTCAAAAAACTCGACCGTGTATCTAAGTAATCACCGTATCAGTCTCAGGGCACCCGAACCCGAAGACCTGGAAATATTGTTCCAATGGGAAAACAACAGCCAGTTGTGGATGTACAGCGAAACAAGCGAACCCTTTTCGAGGTTTCAGATTAAAAAATACATTGAGACCCTCGACCACGATGTTTTTGCTTCGAAAGAACTGCGGCTGATGATTGAAGACATTGCTTCGCACAACTGTGTGGGAATTGTCGACCTGTATCAGTACGATGCCTTTCACCGCAAGGCAGGACTGGGAATTCTGGTGGGTGAAGCCTACCGCCGCAACAACTATGCTACCGATGCGCTGCAACTTACCATTGACTATTGTTTCAACTATTTAAAGCTGCACATGCTGTACTGCGAAATTCTGGCGGTGAATACCGAAAGCATACAGGTTTTCGAACATGCGGGTTTCACCTGTTCGAGCCGGTTAAAAGACTGGCGTAGCTTCGGAAAGGGCTATTGCGATGTGTTTGTGTATCAAAAGATTAACTCCAACTGCGAGTAAACTGCAGCGACATTACCCGATAGCCTGCAGCAAAACAACGGCATAGGCTTCAACCCCCTTTTCCTCACCTACAAACCCAAGTTTTTCGGTAGTGGTGGCCTTCACACTCACCTGCGAAACATCTATACCCAGACAATCGGCAAGTGCCTGCTGCATGTCGGGGATAAACTCCGAAAGACGGGGTTTTTGCATCGCGATACTGATGTCGACATTGCCCGGAATATAGTCCTGCCGGCGAATCATTGCATTCACTTCGGTAAGCAGCTTTTTGCTGTCGATTCCTTTGTATGCCGGGTCAGTATCCGGAAAGTGAAAGCCAATGTCGCGCAATGCCAGTGCACCCAGCATGGCATCACAGAGGGCATGTATCACCACATCACCATCGGAGTGGGCTACACAACCGTGTGTATGGGGTATTCGTATTCCTCCAAGGTTCAGGGGCAGGCCGGGAGCCAGCTGATGTACATCGTAACCGAATCCAATCCGGAACGGCATGCTCACATCAGTTTTTCGACTCATCCGATAAACCGGCAATGTCGAAAGTAAGGGTAAACCGGAGCGTATTCTGCAGCGGATGCTGCTGTGCTGTGGGAATCAGGTAGGCAAAGTCGAGACCGAAAACATTCAGTTTCAGTCCGGCACCAATGGTAAAATATTTGCGGTTTCCTTTGTATTCGTGCTCATGAAAATATCCGGCACGCAGGGCAAACTGCTTGTTGTACCAGTATTCCATACCCACGCTCCACATCAACTCGGCAAATTCTTCTTTAAAAACGTTGGGTGTTCCATCGCTGTTCCTGAAGGGGTCGGCAATACCGGCTGCATCAGTCCAACTGCTGAATAAAGCAGCCGGCACCGAAATATCCGGGTTTTTACCATAGGCAATTACAGGGTTCCCCTGATCATCGAATTCAACCTGACCCAACGAATCCTTCAGATACGAAGGAGGACTGGGAACCAATAGCTTATTAATATCGACGGTAAGCAGCAGGGTGTTATAATCGTTCAGCTCCAGAAAATAGCCAATTCCCGTACGGAAATTCATCGGGATAAAATTCCGCTGCTCGTTCGATGTGTACGATATTTTATTTCCGATGTTCGAAATATTCAAACCCCACATTAATTTTGATTTCATGTCGCCGACTTTAAACTCCTTGCCCCTGTAATAAAAGGCTACGTCAGCAGCTACCGACCATCCGGGATGGGCCTCTGCGCCCGAATTCGAAATGCCTCCCGACAGGTTGCTGTAAATGTATCGCAGGGCAACGGCGCCCGAAAAATTGTCACCTAGCAAACGCGAGTAGCTGAAGTCAACACCAAATTCATGCGGTGTAAAATCCCTGATGGTGCTTCCGGTAATGTCGGTAAAGTTAATGCTGCCCAGCGAAAAATACATCAGCGAACCGGCAATGGTATTTTCTTTATCGAGTTGCTTATAGGCCGATACATAGGCAATATTCATATCGGGAACCAACCGGCGGAGCCAGGGCGTGTAAGAAATGGCAACGCCAAGCTCCTTATCGCTGAAGACATATTTTGCAGGGTTCCAGTGACCGGAATTGGCATCGGGAGTGGTGGCAACACCGGCGTCGCCCATTCCTGCTGCACGGCTGTCGGGCGAAATCAGCAACACAGGTACTGATGTTGTTATCACCGGTACATTATCGGTAATACGACCCCAGATATCATCTTCGGGTGTTTGCGAAAAAACATTGGTAATTGCGAAAATTCCCGCCAAAAATACAGTCAGTCTTACTATCTTCATCTTAAGTCAATAATTTTTAAGTCAACAAATATACGAATTAACGAAATATTCAATTAAATATTTTGCTCAAATTAATTCAATATGAATAATTTTTCGATTTTCGAGGCGATAGTACCATCGGGGGATTTTACCATGATTTTATAAATATAAACTCCCTTCGCCAGTTTATCACCATAATCATCAAGGGCATTCCACGAAACCGGCTGACTGCGGAACCCATCCGAAACAACATCTGCCTCAATCGAAGTAACCAGTTTACCGGATACTGTAAATACCTGAATCAGTACGTCGAGGTGCACGCCCGGCTGATTGTGACTGAAATAGAAATCGGTGTGCGTGGAGAACGGGTTCGGGTAATTAAACACCTGATCGATAATTAGTTCGCTGCTGTTGGCAACAATAAAATCGGTATAAGCCACCGAAGAATTGTTCAGCACATCCCATACCTTCAGGCTCAGGGTGTGGGGACCCAGCGACAAATCGGAGAAGGGATAAATAATTTTCCCTGTGGAGTAATCGTCAAGGTTCGACTCGTAATACTCATTCAACACCAGCGATTGCTGGGTATTTTCGTCAACTATCACGGTAATATCGTGACCGATACCACTCCCCACGGTATTGATACCCGAGCTGTCGCTCACGTGGGCAAGCAGTTTGGGATTTTCGTCGGTAATGCCACCGGCAATAAAATCGTCGCTGTTCATAAACAACTCAATCACGGGGCCCTGCGAATCGTCGATGGCCACATCGGAGGTACCACCAATTATTAAATCAGAATAATTACCGTGGGCGTCGGTATCGTAGTTGTGTGCGTAGTAACTGATTTTTCCGTTTCCATAGAAGTAGGCAATATCGACCGGCACAATAAAACTAAAGCTGAACTCACCATTTTCGACACTGGTCTGGCCGCGGAACAATACATTCATCTGTTCGGTATATTCGAGCGGAGGCCTGCCATCGTTGCCCCGTGTCTGATAGGTCATTTTTTTGTCGTACACTGTGGGAAACAACAAACCCCTGAAATTGGTCATTTTATTGCCGTTGTTGTCCCTGATATAACCCGTTACCGTAACCCGGCTCCGTGCACCTGTGGTATCGACAAATTCACTTATGGCTGTGCCATTTATCGAAGTGGTTACCACATCGTAACGCGGTATGGCAGGCCGCAGTGCGGGGTCGCCCAGCAGTGCAAAATTGCGCTTATTCGAATCGCTGTTGAGGGCATTTTTGGTATTCATAATAATCTGACCCATCGAAGCCGGTCTGAAATCGGCATCTTTTTCGAAGAAATAATCATAAAATGCCATGTTCAGGTTGAAATTACTGGTAGCCTGAACCAGACGGGTGGTGGTAAACAAGGCAATGCCTCCTCCCTGAGGGTTCAGGATGATATGTTCGCCGGCCGAAACCAAGGTGTAATCGTCGAAACGCGAAAACTCGCAGGTTGCTGTTACAAAAATTGCGTAGTTATCGGGATTTACCCATGAATTGATCTGCGATACATCAACCACCACCTCATGCGCCAGTGTTTTGGTATTACCATGTCCGGTATAGTTAAAAACCAGTCCTCCTTTCTTCACCCTGTCGTTTATCACCAGATTGACATCCGGGTAGCGGGCACCCTGCACGGTACTCACCTGCTCGTAAGCGTCGAGAAATATTTTATCGATGTTATATACCGGATAGTTGGTAGCCACCTTTTCGGCAAGTTCGTTGGCCTGAAACTGATGTATTGTATAGTCTTCGGCATCATCACCTACAAAAGTCACGGTATTACGCCACGAGCCGAGATGGGCCGTGGAATAGTATGCCGAAATCTTATTCACCACCACCTGTGCTTCGGCTACCGATTTCACCGGTAAGCGGCCAATTCCGATATCGATATCGTCGTAACCCGTTACACTACCTTCGCTGTCGTCGAGCATTACATAAAAATCGTCGCTCACAAAGGCACTGCTCGGCGAAAACGAATTAACCGTCTCGAAAGTGGGCACAAAATTCCCGTTTGTACCGGCAGCGGCTTTATTGTCGAAACTTCCGTCGCCCAGCAGCAGCAGGTTATCGGGTATATCACTGTCGGTAGTGGCACGATCGTAAAACATTTTCACAAAATCGCGCAGTGCCGAAATATCGGGGCAACCCGAAGAGAACTCATTATATATAGTGTTTACATCGACAACCACCGATTGAATTCCATCGTACTGCTGATGCAACTGTGCAATTTGTTCTGCCTGAGCCCTGAAACCCGGATAAGTAATTATTATCAGGTCGGGGTTAGTCAGGGCGTGAAGGTTTTGGTTAGCCACCATGCCCAAATCGCTTCCTTCGGTTAGCGGCGACTGAAACGAGGCGTTGGTATTGAAAGCAATATATTCCCGCAGCTGCGACACATCGCGGTTAAACTTAATCTCGGAACCTGAACTTACGGGCACAATCACTTCGGCGTTTGTAGCATCGGTAACATCCCACACCACGGTATTGCTACCGGTTCCACTCAGGGTGAACTGGGCTACGTTGCCTGCGGCCACCGAGTTGATATCGCGGAAGGATAAGAAGTTACCGTTCATAATCAGCCGGCAACGTGCTCCTGCCCTGATGTAGTTGAGCCATCCTTCGGAGCCCGAAGTTGATTTAATATATTCCAGGGTGAAATTCAGGTCGGGACCCGACGACAGCGTGGTAAAACTGGCGGTTTCTTCCTTGGCATAGGCTGCGCTGTAGCTTCCGCTTACATACCCGATGGTGGTGGTATTGGCCAGGGCTCCGTTAACATAGGTTTTAAAGCTGCTGCTGCTCGATGAGCGGGCTGCATAGGTAATATCAACTTTCACAGGCACTGTGGTAACCAGGTTGGGGAAGCTGAGCGAAAAATCGTAGCTGGTGTAAAAATCAAAATGCCGCCAATACCAGGTTCGTCCCATGTTAATCACATTGATTGAATCGACCTCCAGAAATTTCAGTTCATCAAATTCAGTCACCGCAGTTGTGTAGGATGGCTCCGATGCCATAATCTCAGGCTGCTTCCAGGTTCCCTGATCCGAAACAAAATAATAGGCATAGTCGGAATATTCGTGCTTCTCGTGTTTATAGCGGGCTGCAGTCTGGTCGTAATACACCCTGTCGGGACCTTCGGCATAAAACAGAATATAGTCGCCGGCATTAAAACTTCCGTCGTTGTTTACATCCATTTTCATAATACTTCGCTCGGGTAAATCGTCGTAGCGCGACTCACTGTTCTTTTTAGGAACCATGTTACCATAACCGAATAAACCTATATTATTAAAATCGGTAAAACCCATCGACTGTAATTGTTCATAAGTAAGTTTATAAACCCCCTTGTCGCGCAGTTTTATTTTATACCATTTTCCGGTGGCCATTTTCGATTGAGGGGAATAATTACGGGTGTCGTAAACTTGCTTGTTGCCTGACGTATTTATTTGCAAGGCAAACGACTCAAGCCTTTCGACCTTCCCGGTTATTTCGTTTCTGCGCAAAGGCACAAATTCAATCACTCCATACACTTGTTTCCGGAACACCGAGAGCCCTGTAAGGATGTTAATATCTTTTGTGATTTTTTCAACATCTGTTAATAATTTTACTATGCTATCGTCGAGCTCACGATAAATTTCGTTAACAATTCTGACGTTTTTCAGTTCATTTTCGTTCGGTAATTGAATTTTTTTTCGGTAAACAGGAAGAAAATTGTCGTTTTTTTGAAATGAATTTTTAAAACTTAAAATATTTTCCTGTTTATTTTCGTTATTTTTCACAGAAATCACATCGTTCCAAAAAATCGTATCGTTCACTAAAATGTTTTGAGAGAATGTGTAAAAACCATGAAATAAGCCAATTACAGCAATTAATAAAAATCTGATGGAAGCCTTTGTGAACATAAAAAACAATTTTTAATAAAATATTTCAGAGATGTTTCAAAAACGCCAAATTTATACTAATATTGTAGGTGATATTTTATTTAAAAGAAAATTATTGTATAATTGCAGTTTGTCGTTCAATTATAATAGCATGATAAGACGCATACTAGTTATTCTAAGTGTTTCGGTTTTAGGGATTTACGGAGTTGTTCGTGGTCAGGATGCCCACTTTTCGCAGTTCTACGCTAACCCTCTCCATCTCAACCCAGCTTTTACCGGATCGGAAAGATGCCCCCGCGTTGCTCTGGGGTACAGGAATCAATGGCCCGCATTAGGCCCAACATATGTTACTTACAGTGCCTCCTACGACCAGCACGTCAACCTGATTCAGGGGGGCGCAGGTCTGCACCTGCTGAGTGACGTACAGGGAGACGGGACGATAAAAACCAACATAATAAGCGGGATGTATTCCTACACACTGCCGGTAACGCATAATTTTGCCATTGCCGCAGGGTTTGAAGCTTCCTATGTTATGAAGACCATTAAGTGGGATTTTATTTTCCCCGATATGATTCACCCCTTGTATGGTCCGATATATTCGACACAGGAAAACCCGGCATTGGTTAACGATCATAAAAATTATTTCGATTTCTCGGCTGGTCTGATTGGTTTTACCGAAAGAACATTCTTCGGAGTAGCTGTTCATCACCTCACCGAGCCGTCGGAATCCTTCCTCCGTGGCAGCGATGCGGTATTACCCCGCAAATTTACCGCCCACTTCGGAACCGAGATACCTATTAATAATAAGAAATACCGTCGTGGCGAACTATCACTGGCCCCACAGCTTCTTTTCCATCAGCAAGGGCAGTTCCAGCAGTTTAACTGGGGTATTTATGTAAACCGCAAAGCCATTGTGGCCGGTTTCTGGCTTCGTCAAAACTTCAACTTCCAATACGATTCCTTTATTATGCTGGTTGGATTCCGTCAGGATAATATCCGCTTCGCCTACAGCTACGACTTTACGGTATCGCGCCTGCGCAACTCTACCTATGGTTCCCATGAGGTGTCGTTTGCTTACATTTTCCCCTGTCATACAAAAACTGACAAGAAACGTGTAATAAGTTGCCCCTCATTTTAGTTATTAATATTGTATTCGTTTAATATTATTATAATATGAAAACAAATTTGCTCAAGTGGACTTTTCTGATTGCCCTGGCAGTCGGATTTGTATCCTGCAAAAAAGAAGTTTCCAATACAACGGGACGTAACTATAACGACCCGAAACACGGGGGCTTCCAAAATCATCCGGGCTATGAACAGGAAACCGGACCCGGTCTGGTATTCATCGAAGGTGGATCGTTTGCCATGGGGCGCACCGAACAGGATGTTCTCTTCGATTGGAATAACGCACCCACCCGCGTGACCGTTTCATCATTTTATATGGACGAAACCGAAATCAGGAACCTCGATTACCTTGAGTACCTGTACTGGCTGCGCCATGTGTATTCCAGCGACTACAACTACCTGTACCGTCAGGCCTTGCCCGACACACTGGTATGGAGACAGCGTCTGGCATTCAACGAACCCATGGTGGAACTCTACCTGCGCCACCCGGCATACGAAGAATATCCGGTGGTTGGTGTGAGCTGGGTTCAGGCTTCGAAGTACTGCGACTGGCGTACCGACCGTGTGAATGAAGTTATTCTGGCCCGCGAAGGCATTTTCGATGACTATCTGGCACCCATGGATCAGGCCAAGCATTTTAACCTCGACGCCTATTTATTATATGCTGATGGTCTTACCGATATGCCGGTTGCCATGGATAAAGGTCCCGATGGAAAAGTAGAAAATCTGTATGTTGACCCCACTACCCTGCGCCAGGGTCGTAAAGCACAAAAAGCAAATACCGGTATGAACCGCCGCTGGGTAACCATCGAAGACGGAATATTCCTGCCCCGCTACCGGCTCCCGACCGAGGCCGAATGGGAATTTGCCGCACTCGCACATATCGGAAACAGTTACAACGAACGTATTTATAACCGCAGGCTGTATCCCTGGAATGGTCATTACATCCGTAACGACAGCCGCAGCAAAGACCGTGGTCAGATTATGGCAAACGCCATGAGGGGACGCGGCGATAATATGGGGGTTGCCGGTGCACTCAACGATAAAGCCGACATCAGCGCTCCCGTTAGAAGCTACTGGCCCAACGAATACGGTCTGTATTGCATGGCTGGTAACGTGAACGAGTGGGTGATGGACGTGTATCGTGATATGACTTTCGAAGACATGAACGAATTCCGCCCTTATCGCGGTAACGTGTATACCGATTACGAAATCGTGATTGACCCGCGCGACGGAACCCTTGAACTCACCCCCGAAGCCGAAAACTATTTCGACTATAGCGGAAAAATATTGCGTAAACCCGTTCGCGACGAAGAATGCTTCAACCGCGAAAACTATACTACCTCCGACAACAGGAATTACCTCGACGGAGATCTGGAATCGCTGATTCCCTTTGATGCCAACTCACCCAGCTGGACAGGAGCCCCGGGTGTTGACACACTGAAACAAAAAATTAAACCGCCGCTCGACACCATCGACATGGCAAAACTGCCTCCGGGAAGTATTCTGTCGCCCAACAACGATTATGTGATTTTACCCAACAAAGTAAAAATCAATCTGGTCGACAACACCTATATATTACCCAGTGGACACGAAAGACTGGTTACCGGTGAAATCAGAATGCCTGACGGATCGCTGATACTTCCCAATGGGGTTATTCAGCTTGCCGATGGCAGTAAACTGTATCCTGATGCTGTTTTTGCCAACAAAACCGAGTTCATGTACAAAGACGGTGAATGGGGTAAATATGGTGAATGGGGACGTGGCGAATACGATAAAGACAATCCGAAAAACAACAAGGGAACCGGTATGACTTCGCTGACTACCGACCGTTCGCGCGTGTTTAAAGGTGGATCGTGGAACGACCGTGCTTACTGGCTTGTGCCCGGAACCCGCCGTTTCCTCGACGAAAAAATGGCCCGCGCTGACCTTGGCTTCCGTTGTGCCATGGTTCGGGTCGGATCGCCGGTGCAATCGAAAAAATAAAACTCAATTTCAATATTCTAAAGCCCCGTTATGGGGCTTTCGTTTTATGATAAGTACAGAACAGTTATATCAGATTTTTAAAAAGCATCGCAGCATCTGCACCGACAGCCGCAGGGTTAGCAAAGACAGTATTTTCTTTGCCCTGAAAGGCGATAACTTCGATGGAAATGCCTATGCCGAAAATGCGCTGCATCTCGGCTGTGCATACGCAGTGGTTGACGACCCTAAGGTGGTGAGCAGCGATAAATTCCTCTTGGTAAAGGACGCCCTCAAGGCCCTGCAGGATTTAGCCGCTTTTCACCGCAGAACCATTAAAATTCCCTTTGTCGCCATCACCGGTACCAATGGCAAAACAACAACCAAAGAACTGGTGTCGTCGGTGCTCGCACAAAAATTCAGGGTAATTGCCACCAAAGGCAACATGAATAACCACATTGGCGTTCCCCTGACCATTCTTTCGATGAACCATACCACCGATATGGGAATCATCGAAATGGGTGCCAGCCATCAGGGCGATATTGCAGAACTCTGCGCCATTGCGCAACCCGATTACGGCATTATTACCAATGTGGGTAAAGCACACCTCGAAGGATTTGGCAGCGAAGAAATCATCCGTACAACCAAAGGAGAATTATACGATTATCTGAAACAAAACAATGGGGTCGTATTTATCAATGGCGAAAATCCAACGCTAATTTCAATGCTAGGCCATTACTCCGGTATTAAATACGGCAACACCGACGACTCGTTTTGCACCGGCAAACTCACTTCGAAAGAAATGTATGTGGGCATCGAATGGCAATGTAACGACAACAGCGGTCTGGCAATTTCGAACCTGATCGGCGATTATAATTTCGAAAACATTCTGGCGGCCATTTGTCTGGGCAACTATTTTAATATTTCGCCGACCATTATCGATAAAACCATTGGCAGCTATACACCCAGCAACAACCGTTCGCAATGGGTCCGCGGACGCAGAAACCACCTGATTCTCGACTTCTATAACGCCAACCCCACCAGTATGGCCATCGCCATCGATAATTTCATGCAATACCAAGCGCCCAAGAAATGTCTGATTCTCGGCGATATGCTTGAACTCGGCAACTGTTCCGAATCGGAACATCAGCAAATTATCAGCATGATAAACCATGTGGATTACGAAGATGTGTTTTTTGTAGGTGAAAACTTTTTACAGCTTAAACGCAACAATCCTTTCCTGTTTTTCGAAAACGTCGAAATGCTGAATAAGTACCTCGCCAAGAACCCGCCCACCGGTTCGCTTATTCTTGTAAAAGGCTCCAGAGGTATCAAACTCGAAAAGTGCATTGATTACTTGTAATTATTAGTTATACGTTGTTAACTATTATTTAAGTTTAGTGCCATTTTTTTAAAAAACATTTACTTATATTTGCTCTTAACATTTAAAACACTACGCTATGAGCCGATTGTTACTTATTTCGATTTTTTCGCTTGCATGTCTGACCACTCAGGCACAAACCACATTACCCAACATGAATTTTGAAGACTGGCAGCAATCAACTTCAATGCAACCTTATTGGATATGCTTGCCTACTACAACATGGGCAACAGGAAATCCTGCAGCTACTATTACTGCTAATTATCCCACATATAGAACGCTTGATGCTCAAAATGGCACCTATGCTGCATGTTTAGAAACAAAAAATATTTTTGGAGTAATCGCTGCTGGCAATCTTTTTACAGGTTGGTTTGAATCAGCTATGTTTGATTCTCAGGCTCATTTTGGTGTTCCATTTACAGGGAAACCTGATGCATTTCAGGGTTGGTATAAATACGATTCTTTCAGCTACGATGGAACCCCTGATGAATGCGCTATTTATGCAATATTATCAAGGTGGGATGGTTCCCAAAGAGTAGAAATAGCACGTGCCGAATTATACAATGGTAACGATGTTACCGAATATACATATTTTAATTTACCATTTGTATATGTGAATGCCCTGACTCCTGACACCATTTCAGTTGTTTTTTCTTCAAGCCGAAACGGGGCTAGTTTTGAGGGTGCCGTGGGCAGCAAACTCTTCATCGATAATATCAATCTGTTTTACGATTTATCGCCGGTGCAAAACCTGAACATTGGCAACAAGACCGTAGTTTTTGCTTACGACAGTCAGCACCAGACCTTGAATGTGATGCGCAGCACCACGCAAACTGCCACAGTCGAGTTGTTCGATATCACCGGGAAAAAACTGAGAAGCTGGCAGTTGGATAACACCAGTCACGAACTGCCTTGCACAAACATGATACCCGGAGTATATGTATGTCGTTATTCGGTTAGCGGCGAAAAACCGGTTGTGTCGAAACTCTATATCAACTAATGCAAAAAGCCATTGCCCTCCTTGTTGCAGCGTTAGGTATCGCTTCAGCGCTGTCGGCCCAATCGATTTCGATAGGCCCGAAACTGGGTTTCACCATCGGTTCGCCGGTTCCCTACAGTTTTATTCCTCCGGGAGCCAAGGGCACACCCAAACCGGGACGCAATGTGGGATTGTTTTTGAATGCCGAGCTTACCGACCATTACTCAATTACCTACGAGGTATGCCTCACACGCAAGCACACCAGTTTCGAAACACCACTCGACAATGTTCCGTATGTTGACCGCATTCAGCATCCCACCCTGCCGCACATCTGGTTCGAAGTTGATACCTGGTTCAATGGAAAAGCCTACGGTGAATTCGATAACTTTTTTATTGAGCAGTCGCTGACGCACCACATTGCTGTTACCCAGAAGTTGAACGCCAGTGTGGGCATGTATTCGGCCTGGCTGCAAAAAAGCAAAACCTATGCAGTGGGAGTTGGCCGGGTTGGTTATTCACCCGACACGGTGACTCAGGAACTCGATTATTCGTCGAAAATGCGGGAATGGGACTATGGGTTGAAAGCCGGAGTGCAATATCAGGCCACCAAGCACATCGATTGCGACCTGAAAATAAGTTATGGTTTTGAATCGGTTTTCAGTGATAGTTTTACCTTGTTCAACTACAGTGTTCACAACACATTTGTTGAGGTTTCGCTCTACTATAAATTTAAGGTGATGCGCGACATGAAGCAAGCCGAACTGGCACTGCGTTAGTTTTCGATTTACGCTTACAAGAATATACAGGCAGCTTGAAAAAGCTGCTTTTTTTTTAATTGAAATAATTTTCAATTTCGAAAATAGCATCGGGCAATGCAAAAACCACCACTTTATCGTTGGCTTTCACCTGTGTGGTTCCGCTGGCAATATAGCTTCGGTCGCCGCGCACCACACCTCCGATGATTGCCCCTTCGGGAAAATCGATTTGTTTCAGAATATCGGTAGTAATGCGTGCACCGGGCTGCACAACAAACTCGAGTACTTCGGCATCGGAACCTGTAAGGCATTTAATGGAGGCCACTTCGGCTTTCATGGTAAATGTATAGATGTGGCTGGCAGCGCTCAATTTTTTATTCACGATGGTATCGACTCCCATCTGAGAAGCCACTTCGATAAAGTCGAGATTTTCGACCTCGGCGATGGTTTTCTTTACCCCCAGCTTTTTGGCCATGATACACGACAAAATATTCGTTTCGGAATTTCCGGTAACAGCCACAAAGGCGTCCATTTCGGAAATACCTTCTTCCACCAGAAAATCGGCATCACGTCCATCGCCGTTTATTATCAACACCTTACTCAGTTCGTTGGCAAGCACTTCGCATTTTTCGGCATCGATTTCCACCATTTTAATATTGAGTTGGTTTTGGAGTCTTTTTGCCACCATACGACCAATGCGGCTTCCACCTAGAATCATAACATTGCCAATATCGAGCTTCTTTTTACCGGCATATTTCAACAATGCCTGAATACCGCTTGGGTTGGTAATCACATACACCAGATCATCGGCCATCAACACGTCGTTCCCTTTGGGAATGATGGTTTTTTCGTTTCGGGTAATAGCCACAGCCCTGAAATCGGTCGATTTGGTAATGGCATCGGCTTCGCGCAGTGTTTTCCCGACAATGGGTGCCTTTGCATCGAGCCGAACCACAAACAAAGTCAGCTTGCCACCCGAAAATTCAAAAATCTCGGAGGTACCCGTCTGCTTTATGAGGCCGATAACTTCTTTGGCGGCAATAAACTCCGGATATATCATACGGTCGATACCCAGACTGAGCAGGTAGGGTTTATTATCGGGTTCGAGATATTCCATGCTGTCGAGGCGAGATATGGTTTTTCGCGCGCCGAGTCGTTTTGCCAGTATTGCAGCGATAGTATTAATTTCTTCGGTGATGGTAACGGCAATAAACAAATCGGCATTCTTCACTCCTGCCTCCTGCAAAACACGTATCGAAGTGCAGGATCCATAAATGGTGAGTACATCCTTGTCTGACTCAATACTGCGCAAGCGTTTCTCGTTATTGTCGATTACCACTATATCGTGATCCTCTTTGAGCAGCATTTTGGCCAGATATTTACCTACTTCGCCGGCACCGGCAATAATAATCTTCATGCAATTAATTTTGTGTAAAGTTACGGTTTTCGCAAATCGGTTTGCACAAGTGCACCTGAATTATTTACATCGAACAAATTTATGCCGGCGGCAAGGGCCTGATTTCGTACTTCTTCGTACCTCCTCCGGCCAAGCGAGGCATCGATAATCAGGGTTTCGAAATCGACATATTGCTTCAGTTCTTCAACCGATAAGCAACAGGTTTCGGTATAAACCACATAATGCACAGCCACTGTTTGGGGCTTCGGGGCAATCGGGGTATGTCTTTCGTCAGGAATGAAAAACCTGAGATTATAAAATGCAAAAAAACCATATTTGTTAAAAACATGCCGGTTATTGATTGCCACGATTCCCGAAAGTAGCTTCTCCGGTCTCAGATCATCGAGTTGCACCGTACGGGCATCATCGGAGCGTATACTGTTCCAGTACGCACCGAAATTCGATCCGGGATTCCGTGGTTTGGCGTCTCCCATTCTTACAAACAGTACATTGTCGCGTCCGTCGATCAGGTTAATGGCCGTTGTATTTTTCAGGTTATACACTATAAAGCGGGTCTGATTAAAAGATCTGATATTCAAAACAACCGATGTCAGGCTGAAAACAAGAATTATCAGCATCGAGGCAGCAAGCATTTTAAACTTTCGGTTTTCGATAAACAGAATTACCGTAGCCATCAGCAGCAACAAAAGCACAAACTGAAAGGTATTGATATACAATCCGCTGAGCGATGAAAAAGGCAGACTTTCGATAGCCTGAACGGCACTGTTCATTAACCACACCGATTTGCTGAACAACCACCCCAATGCATCAGAAACATAGGGGATAAACGACAGGGCGGTAAGAGCAATAGCCAGATATATAGCCACAGAAACAAGAGGAATCAGGGCAATATTCGTGAGGAGAAAATACGTCGGAAACTGATTAAAATAATAGGTGGTAAACGGTAAGGTTCCAATCTGAGCTGCCAGCGAAACAGCCACCAAGGACCAAAGTTTTTGCAGAATAGTTGAAGAAGGTGCCCACCAGATATGGATTTTGGGGTAAAAATACACGATGGAAAACACAGCTGCATACGACAACAGGAAACCCACCTGATACAGTGTTGCCGGATTTATGCAAAGGGCAATAAAAGCCGATGCCGCAAGTACATTGATAGAATCGCTGTTCCGGTGCATCAGTCTGGCCATCGAAAACAGGCTGAACATAATTGCAGCCCTTACAACAGAGGCCGACAAACCGGTAAGCATGGCATAAAACCAGATGGTGAGCACAATAAAAACGGTTTTGGCAACAAGCAGTTTTTTATTTTTGATAAACGCCAATAAGCCGGAAATCACAAGGTAAAACACACCGACGTGCAAACCTGATACTGCAAGCACATGCATTCCACCCGAAACCGAATACGCCTGTCTCACCTCATCGCTGAGATACGATTTATTTCCCAGCGTAAGAGCCGTAGCCACACCGAGCTCATCTCCCTGCAATCCGGCAGATTGATAGAGGCGGATAACATAATTACGCATCGATGCCGCCAGCCGTTCAATAGAATTATGGTGTTGCGATTCAAGCTTTTTCCATTCTCCGGTTTGTAAAAAGTCGGTGTACTGAATATATTGCTGCCACATGTACTTTTTATAATCGAATTCGCCGGGGTTACCCCTGTTTTCGAATTGTTTGAGGTCGGGCGAAAAAGCCAGTTTATCGCCCGGTTGCAATCGGGCAGCTGCGCTGTCAGCCGGGAGGTAGAGTTGAAGATTGCCCTTGGTTTGCTGCCAGGTGCCATTCACATGAATTGCCTCGGCAGCCAGTACAATCCTCACCGATTTCTCGCTGATTACCGGTTCCGAAACAACCTCTCCCATCATCTGCCCTGAGTATTCCGACAGGCGTATGTCGGTAACGGTTCTGGCCTTTTCGGAGCTTATACTCCAGGCAGCTGTCGAAATAAACACATAAACGAGTGCCGGGAATAACCAGACGGGAGTTTTCAGCGGAAAAACATGAAGCAGCAGTAGAACAAGAAGCAGCAGTAAGGGAAGCGCAATGGCAAAATAAACCGGCATTACTAAGCATTGCGACAAAAATATCCCGATAATAAACGGTATCAGCAACCTCACAAAAGGATATTGCCGCAAGCCTTCCACCCTATCGGTTTTTTTCTTCGAACATTCTCACGAGTTCGATATCGCTCAAACCCATATTCTGCAAAATAGCCCTGACATCGTCCGCCATATAATGGTCGGGGAACTCTGTGAGGAATTGTTGGTAATAGCGGCGTGCCGAGGCAGTATCGTTCAGATAATTCTGTTCGGTATGCCCCAGATAAAACAAGGCCATTTCGTAGTTCTGATACTCAGGGTGATTGTTTACCACCGTAGTCAGGTACTTCACGGCTTGTTGCGGCTGATTGATGGCCAAAGCAATTTCGGAGGCCCGAAAAAGGTACTCGGGGGTTAGCGAATCCTGAGGAAATTCATTGGCAAAGCCAAGGTACTTACCTATCATTTCCTGTGCTTTTTGCTCGTTGAGTACCGAATCGGAATGCAGCGATTTTTCACAGTCACGAACATCGGCCAGCGCTGCAGCGCGCGGATCGTCCTGTGCTTGCTGCTGCTGAGCCCTGGGCTGACATGCTATCAGCGTCAGAAAAATCATCACGACAAATAACAGCTTTTTCATGGCGTAACAATTTTATAGTGAACACCCACTTTACCTTTAGTGATATCGCTGATTTTTGTCCGGAGAAATTTCTTACGGATCGGATGAATTTTATCGGTAAACAGCACCCCGTCGAGGTGGTCGTATTCATGTTGAATCACGATGGCTTTAAAACCTTCGAGTTCTTCGCTCACAAAATTAAAATCGCGGTCGTAATATTCAATCACGAGGCGGGTGTTTCGTTTCACATTCTCGTGGATACCGGGAATACTCAGACAACCTTCTTCCCAAACCATGGTTTCGGCACTGCGTTCCACTATTTTCGGGTTGATAAAAACCCGTTTAAAATCTTTCAGTTCGGGTTTATCCTTGACCATTGGGGCAGCGTCCACCACAAAAATGCGCAGCGACAGACCCACCTGCGGAGCAGCGAGGCCAACGCCATCAGACTCATACATGGTTTCGAACATACTGTCGATAATCGACTGAAGGTTTGGATAATCACGGTCAACCAACTCGGTTTTCTTTCTCAATACCGGGTGCCCGATAACGTAAATCGGATAAATCATAAATTTCGGTTTTTACTATATTCCATAAACGACTGCAGAATCAGCACAGCGCTAATCTGGTCAACAAGACCTTTGTTGCGGCGTTGTGACTGACTCAGACCACCGTCAATCATTGCCTGAAACGACATTTTTGACGTAAATCTTTCATCGTAGTACACAAATTCAATATTTTGATATAATTTTTTCAATTCATTCACACGGGGTTCAATATACTTAACCGCATCCGAAGGCGTGTTGTTCATTTGTCGCGGGTAACCCACCACAATTTTTTCGACGGGTTCATTAGCAACATATTGCTGCAGAAACGATTTGAGATCGTTGGTAGCAATGTATCCCACGGGTGAGGCAATAATCCTCAGGGGGTCGGTAACTGCCACCCCGGTACGTTTCTGACCGATATCTAACGCCATCCAACGAGCCATAATTCCTGCAAAATTAACTTTTTGTTGTTTTTAATCACTGTTGTCCGATAAAAACTTTTTAAAGAAGCCAGCGCATAAGTCTGGCTTCTTCGTTTTTTGTAGATTTGGTTTGCTAAAACTTTTCTACAATGGATAAAAATAC
>JAKQPY010000077.1:0-4715 GCA_029564465.1 Bacteroidota bacterium
CAAACCCCAGCTAGAATGTCAGTGTTTACGCGAGTATTTTAACGATAAAAAGTAAACCGCACGATGGGGTTTTCGTGCGGCAGTGTAGGAATGCAGGCAATATCCGGCGGCTACGCTTGTTGCCGGGCAAGTGAGCTTATCATGAAACCCCACCTTTTTCAATAAACCTTTTTTACTTAAAATTTAATATTTCCTGCCCTTTTGACCTTAGCAAAACGACATTTATTCATATATTTTCTAACTTTGAATTATTATTAAAACCATTGAAAATGAGCATTGCATTTAAAAATAAAACCTTACTTATAACAGGAGGAACAGGATCATTTGGAAATGCTGTTCTACGCCGCTTTTTATCCTCAGACATTGAAGAGATTAGAATATTCTCACGTGATGAGAAGAAACAGGACGACATGCGCCGCCATTACAACAACAAGAAAATAAAATTTTATATTGGCGATGTTAGAGATGCAAGCAGTATTAGCAAAGCAATTCATGGAGTTGATTATATATTCCATGCAGCCGCGTTAAAGCAGGTTCCATCGTGCGAGTTCTTTCCCATTGAGGCCGTACGAACCAACATTTTTGGAACCGACAATGTTCTTCAAGCTGCTGAGCAGTACGGGGTAAAGCGTGTTGTTGTGCTAAGCACCGATAAGGCCACATACCCTATAAACGCCATGGGAATGTCGAAGGCGTTGATGGAAAAAGTAATGGTGGCCAAGTCGAGAAACAACGATCCCTCGAAACAGGTTTTCTGTGGAACACGCTATGGTAACGTAATGGCATCGAGAGGTTCGGTAATTCCACTTTTTGTGGAACAAATTAAGAATGGCAAGCCATTGACCATAACCGATCCCAACATGACACGTTTTATGATGACCTTGGACGATGCGGTTGATCTTGTAATCTATGCTTTTGAGCATGCAGTACCCGGCGATCTTTTTGTGCAGAAAGCACCAGCAGCAACTATCGAAACACTTGCAAAAGCGCTAATTGAACTCTATCAATCGAATAGCGAAATAAGAATTATAGGAACCCGTCACGGTGAAAAACTTTACGAAACATTGGTTAACCGTGAGGATATGGTAAAAGTTGAAGATTTGGGTAATTACTACAGAATACCCGCCGACAATCGCGACCTTAACTATGCACAATACTTCTCCGAAGGTTTGCCCGATTTATCAAAGTTTGAGGAGTACCACTCGCACAACACCCATCAACTCGATGTGGAAGGTATGAAGCAATTGTTACTAAGATTGCCGTTAATCCGAAAGGATGTTCTGAATGAGGATAACGGGTATATTTACGAACCATAGCCTGAGAACACAGATTACAAAGATTTTACAGATAATCACAGATTTATTCATGAAGAATATATACATAAGGAACTATCCTCAAAAATAATTGAATGCTTTTATAGGGTTTATAATACTCTTGGATATGGTTTCTTAGAGAAAGTATATGAAAATGCACTTAAACTTGAATTAGAAAAATATGGCTTAATGGTTGATCGACAAAAACCAATCAAGGTCTTCTACAATTCAATCGTTGTTGGGGAATACTTTGCCGATTTAATTGTTAACAATCAAATTATTATAGAGTTAAAAGCAGCCGAGGCGATATGCGAGGAACATGAATTTCAATTAATTAATTATTTAAAAGCAACAAAAATTGAAATTGGTCTGCTCTTGAATTTTGGAAAGAAACCAGAAATCAGAAGAAAAATATTTTCAAATAATCAATAATATCTGCGCATATCTGTAAAATCTGCGTTTTTTCAGTGTTCAATTAAAATATTCATATGATTAAAGTAGGAATAACAGGGCAATCGGGATTTATTGGAACACACCTTTACAATACACTTGGATTACATTCCGATATGTTTGAGAGAATCCCCTTCGAGGACAGCTATTTTGAGAACGAAAAAAAGTTAGCTGACTTTGTTCATCGCTGCGATGCAATTGTACACCTTGCTGCCATGAACCGCCACAACGATCCCGAAGTAATCTACAAAACTAACATCGGGTTAGTCCAGCAGCTAATTTATGCTTGTGAAGCAACCAACTCGAAACCTCACATAGTTTTCTCCTCATCAACCCAGGAGGAGCGTGATAATCTATATGGCAAATCGAAAAAGGAGGGTCGAAGGCTTTTTGAACAATGGGCAACAAGGAACAACGCAAGGTTCTCAGGCTTCGTTATACCCAATGTTTTTGGACCATTCGGCAAGCCATACTACAACTCGGTAGTGGCCACATTCTGCCATCAACTAACGCATGGCGAACAACCTAAAATTGAGGTAGATGGTGAACTGAAGTTGATTTATGTTTCGGAATTGGTAGAGTTCTTTATTGAAAGAATGTTATTTCACAGTGTTTCACAGTCTAAGAACACGGAGTTGCACAGTGAAATGATACAGATTCCACATACCTCAACCATTAAGGTTTCATCAATCCTTCAAAAATTAAATAGTTTCAAAGCCAACTATTTCGAAAAAGGAATATTTCCCGACCTTACCGATGCATTTGAGCGCAACCTTTTCAACACTTTTGTTTGTTATATCGACCATAGCAAGTTTTTCCCATTCAAACTCGAACTAAAAACTGATGACCGGGGTAGTTTCGTTGAAACCGTTAAATTGAATAGCGGAGGTCAGGTTTCGTTCTCCACAACCAAACCCGGAATTACTCGCGGAAATCATTTCCACACCCGAAAGGCAGAGCGGTTTGCTGTAATAAAGGGCAAAGCCGTTATTGAGATTCGACGAATTGGAACCGATAAAAAGTTTACCTTTGAACTAGATGGTGATAGCCAGCCTGCGGTTGTTGATATGCCCATATGGTTTACCCATAATATCAAGAATGTCGGTAACAGTGATGTTTACACCATATTTTGGATAAGCGAGCATTTCGATGCGAACGATCCAGATACTTTTTTTGAAACAGTTTAAAAAATTATTTCACAGAGTACCACAGGGTAAGGACACTGTGTAACACTGTGAATGCATTGCGTAACTTTGTGACACCATATTTATGAAAAAACTAAAAGTAATATCTGTTGTTGGAACACGTCCGGAAATTATCCGCCTATCGAGAGTATTGGCTAAACTTGATGAATCCGAAGCAATAGAGCATATCTCTGTTCACACAGGACAAAATTACGATTACGAGCTCAACCAAATTTTTTATGAAGATCTGGGCGTTCGTAAACCCGATTATTTTCTCGATGCTGCTGGAGCAACCGCCACCGAAACCATCGGTCAAATACTTATTAAGGTAGAACCATTGCTTGAGCAGATTAAACCAGATGCATTCCTTGTTCTTGGCGATACCAATAGCTGCCTCTGCGCAATTCCCGCCAAGAAACGACATATTCCCATATTCCACATGGAAGCGGGGAATCGTTGTTTCGACCAGCGCGTTCCCGAGGAAACCAATCGAAAGATAGTTGATCATATCTCCGATATCAACCTAACATACAGCGATATTGCCCGGGAATACTTACTCCGCGAAGGCTTGCCTGCCGACCGGATAATCAAAACAGGTTCGCCTATGTTCGAGGTACTTAACCACTACATGCCTAAAATAAAGGCATCGGATGTACTCGAAAGGCTTAATCTGCAGAAAGAAAAATTCTTTGTGGTATCGGCACACCGCGAGGAGAATATAAACAGCGAGAAGAATTTTAATGGACTAATACAATCGCTAAATATAATTGCCGAACAGTACGGTTTTCCAATTATTGTTAGCACCCATCCCCGCACCCGGAAGATGATTGAGGCCAAAAAGGTTGAAGTACGCAAGGAGGTTGTATTTTTGAAACCCCTTGGCTTTAACGACTATAACGCTCTTCAAATGAATGCCTACGCTGTGCTATCGGATAGCGGTACAATCTCGGAGGAATCGAGCATACTAAACTTCAGGGCGCTGAATATCCGTGAGGCGCATGAGCGGCCTGAGGCCATGGAGGAGGCCTCAGTGATGATGGTTGGTCTCAATCCCGAACGCATTATTCAAGGACTGGCTCAGCTGCGGAAACAAAAAATCGGCACCGAGCGTAACTTCCGCCCGGTAGCCGAATACTCAATACCTAACGTATCCGATAAAGTGGTTAGGATTATACTAAGCTATACCGATTATGTGAAACGTGTTGTTTGGAGCGAATAATGTAACCATAGAATGTTACACAGAGTTATTCGTTGTTCCCACAGTATTCCCCTGTGTAATATTTTGTAAAACATTCTCACAAAAAAACGGATAACCCAGCGCATCCCACACCAAACGACCAGCAGCATTACTTACAAAAAAGATTCCTAATTAGGTACCAACTCTATATTCTTTAATGTATCCTCATGTCCATGGTAGTATCCAGCCATCCTAGTTTTAGATGATTGATGGTAATGCTTATCTCTCTATAAAACTCTACTATATTGATTAACCTGTACATTTCAAATCTAGGAACACCTGTACACCCTAAGTTATTTGTGATTTAGGTTGATTAGCCCCCACTTTACCATATTCTTTGCTCGTTGGAACAGCAACTCTTTTGTCCATTCAAAGTAGTTATTGGTCCATCGCTGGGGGTGAACGGTAATCATAATCTGGTTGGGGAGTTTGTTATCCTGCGCAGCTTTTATAATATCGTTGGTAGTTTTAAAAACCAATCCTTCTTTTACCCAGCGCTCCTGCTGCGGCATCTTGTCGCGTACGGAGTAC
>JAKQPY010000088.1:0-2009 GCA_029564465.1 Bacteroidota bacterium
CTTTTTTGGAAGGCCGTGGAATCTGTGTAAGACTGTAGAAATGTTTCCAGACTTGTTTGGGTTCTAATTCAAAAATCTTGCTCATATTTGTAACATATTTATTGTGACTAAAAAGATTTTAAAAGTACTCTATTTTTATCAGGTATGAAAATAAAAATAACGAATTTTTTTAAAAATATTGTCTATACAATAGTGGTTTTACATTGTCCGCTGCTTGTTTTATCGCAGCAGCAAGCTGTTACCACAACTACTGAAACCGTTCGCTGGATGACCATCGATCAGGCTGTCAAACTGCAACAAGCTCAGCCAAAAACCATTATGATTGATATGTACACCGATTGGTGCGGATGGTGTAAAAAGATGGATCAGACGACATTCAGCAATCCGGCAATAGCGAGGTATATCAACGACCATTTCTATCCGGTGAAACTCAATGCCGAAACCCGCGATACATTGTATTATCGCGACACAATGTATGTGAATAATAACACGGGTCAGCGTCCGCCCCATTCACTGGCTGTGAAGTTATTGGGTGGCAGAATGTCGTATCCCACCACGGTTTATATAGACGAAAGTTTCCGGGTAAATGCTGTGCCTGGATACATGGATGTTGGTCAGATTGAACCCTTATTAATTTATTTCGCCGAAAAGGTTTATAACACTGCCAATTATGAAGATTTTCAGAAGAACTTCAAGAAAACCTTTACTCCTGATACGGTCGAAACCAATATTAATGGGAGAATTGCCTGGCTCAGTTTTGATGAATTAAATGTCCAAATGGAAAAAAATCCCCGTAAAGTTTTGCTGTATATATATCATGATTTAACGCCAAGCAGCCGGGTAATGAGCAATACAACTTTCACACATCCGATAATTGCTGAAATTATCGGCGAAAGCTATTATGCAGTAAAACTTGATGTAACCAGCCTGGATACCATTAATTTTTTAGGACACACATTCACTAATGACAACGAAGGCCCCGGACATCCTCACAACCTTGTTATTGCTTTACTACAACCTCTGATTACCATGCCTGCCACGGTGTTTTTCGATGAAAAAAAATCGCTTATTTACACATTTAAAGGTTATTATGCTCCTTCGATGATGGAACTTTACCTTGAATTTATCCGCCAGAATAAATACCAGAATGGAAACTGGCAGAACTTTGTAAATTCGTATCAACGCAGGGTGAAAGATTAACTCCCCCTGGAATAAATTCTATTGTTAACATCTTTTTGTTTCTAATTCGGCTAAATCACTTACTTTTGAGACCTGTGCCACAGCAAGATTACCGCTAATACAAACTTGTGTTGTATGGGAGACAAAAAGAAAATAGTTTTTATCATCAACCCTAAATCAGGGGTCCGGAAGAAAAAGAGGGTCGAAAAGGCCATTAATAGATTTCTGGATCATGGGCTTTTTGATAAAAAAATTATTTACACTGAATATCCGCAGCACGCGACTGAAATTGCGCGCCGCGAGTCGGAGGCAGGCGCCGACATTGTGGTGGCTGTTGGAGGAGATGGTTCTGCCAATGAGGTAGCACGGGGACTGATCGGAAGTCGCAGTGTGATGGGCTTAATTCCGGTGGGATCGGGGAATGGTTTAGCCTTGTATCTTAAAATTCCTCTTATACTCAAGTTCTCGATTGGGATAATCAACCGGCAACGGGTACGGCGAATCGATACGGCCACTTTTAATGATAAAATGTTTGTAAGTATAGCCGGTGTGGGGTTTGATGCCCTGGTAGCCCATGAGTTTTCGCATTGCCGCAGGCGTGGTTTTTTCTCTTATCTGAACATTATTTTAAGACGATTCCCCAAATACCGTCCCGGCCGGTTCCGTATTAGCTTTGGCGACATCAGCCTGGCGCGACGCGCAATTATGATCAGCTTTGCAAATTCCGACCAGTTTGGCTTTAATGCCAGTATCGCCCCAGAAGCAAAAATAAATGATGGTATGCTCGACATGTGTATTGTTCGACCTGTATCGGTATTCAGCGCTTTGTT
>JAKQPY010000104.1:0-2188 GCA_029564465.1 Bacteroidota bacterium
ACATTTCTAAAGATATCGCCAAGGATTACGGCTGGCCGCTTAATGACAATACTGAAAAGGCCCTGTTGGAAGCAACAATCAATGCTCATTTTGCCGTCCGGCGTGTACTGAATGACCCCGTTGCGCTTGCTTTAATGAAACAGGTGTTGGGAAGCGGGGTGGTGTAGGGGTGGACCTATACAATGACCATTTCCAAAACTACAAACGCTACAATATTCCGAAAGCGCAGCTAATCATTGCCGACATACCATTTAATTTAGGTAAAAACGCTTATGCCTCTAATCCAAAATGGTATAAGGACGGCGACAATAAAAACGGTGAAAGCGAATTAGCGGGAAAGTCGTTTTTTGATACTGATAACGATTTCCGCGTCGCTGAATTTATGCACTTTGTAAACACCATGCTCAAAAAGGAACCGAAGGAAAAAGGGCAAGCAGGGTGCATGGTGGTTTTTTGCGAGTTTGAACAGCAGTTTGGGCTTATCGAGCAAGGCAAAAAGTACGGTTTTCCGAACTATATTAACCTTGTTTTTCGCAAGAATTATTCCGCGCAGGTTTTAAAAGCAAACATGAAGGTCGTTGGTAACTGCGAATATGCCCTTGTTTTGTACCGGGACAAGCTACCTAAATTCAGAAATGACGGCAAAATGGTTTTCAACTGTATGGAATACGAACGGGACACGATTACCCCTAAAATTCACCCGACACAAAAATCAATTTATGTTTTGAAAAATATTATAGAAATATTCACAGACCCCGGTGACGTTGTAATAGACCCAGTGGCGGGTAGCGGTACTACATTAATTGCCGCTAAAATGCTTGGACGAAGGGCGTATGGTTTTGAGATTAAAAAAAACTTTGTTAAGGATTTCAACGAAGTAATGCGCCCGCTTGTTGCGCCGATTGAGACTGTAAATAATGGGGTAATGCCCAATCTGTTTTATGGAGGGGTGATTTAATGCGAATAGACGAAATGCCAGCAGGGAGAGAATGCGACGCAAAAACCAAGACGTGTATTGAATGTGGGAGAACATATAGCAAGGGAAAACGCGAAGGCTATCGCGATTGGAATGGCAGAAAATATTGTTCAATATTGTGCAAGAACCGGCATTTTAATAGAAATAAAGGCCGAAACATGAAAAAGTGGGAACAAGTTATTTGCCAATATTGCGGCAAGGCTTTTTATGCCCGGAAAATATATCTTGACCGAGGGCAAATGAAATATTGCTCAATAGGCTGTTCGGGGTTAGCCAGTCGAAAACATGAGGTTAAAGAATTTAATAACAAACCCTTTTATTTTCATGAATTATCCGGTTATTATGTTGCTGATGATGGGCAAAGAATGAATATTGCGGTTTGGGAATTTTATAATGGGAAGGTTCCCAAAGGATATGTGGTTCACCATAAAGACGAAGATAAGGGCAACAACGAAATAGACAATCTTGAACTATTGGAATGGGGTGAACATACGCGTCAACACAATATCTGCCGAGCCGCACTCAAAGCAATGGGGGTGACAGAAATATGACAACCGTCCAAACAGTAGCCTTTCAGTGCCGAAACTGTGGCCAGTGTTGCGGGCCAGTACCGTTTTCCAGATATGACAAAGCCCTAATAATCAACTATTTAATAAATAATTTAGGTATAGACTATTTGGAAAAATTAAAGTCTCAAAAGCGGGAACCGTTAACCTGTGAATATCGGGACATAGAAGCGAAGAAATGCGCCATTTACCCGGTAAGGCCCGAGATATGTAGAATGCAGGGGTACTATGAAGGTTTACCATGCCCGCACCAACCGCAATTTGCAACAAAGAGCAGGGAAGAGGGGCATAAGAGATTACAGGGGGTGGAGATATGACCCGCACCCTAACCATACCCGGCGAACCCGTTGCAAAAGGACGTCCCAGAGTAACCAACCGGGGAATCACCTACACCCCGGCGAAAACTAAAAACTATGAAACCTTGGTACAGGAACTGTACTGGGCGAAATATCAGGGTAAGGATATGCTACAAGGACAGTTAACCATGACGATTGACGCATATTTCCAGATACCCAAAAGTGCATCAAAGAAAAAACGGGAGGCTATGTTAAGGGGCGAAGAACGGCCAACCAAAAGACCTGACCTAGATAACTGCATTAAATCTATAGCCGACGCACTTAATGGCATAGCGTACCAGGATGATAGC
>JAKQPY010000281.1:0-9103 GCA_029564465.1 Bacteroidota bacterium
GTGAGAATTGTCGGGTTATAACATGGTGCATCTTCGGTCGTAAAGCTCCAAACGCTATTGCCTGTAAATCCGGCAAAATCATTGGCATACAGGTCATCAATGCAGGTGTTATCCATTTCGACATAATATTGAGTGGAATACTCCAGATCGGCAGGGTCAATCGTGAGATCATCGCCCAAAACCGAACATGAAGTAATATCAATGGTCTGAACAACTGAGTTATCAGAATATTTCCTGATGTACACATTCCCTGTTCCAATGGCAATATTTTCGTTGAAAACAATTACCAGATTCTGATTAATTGCAACATCAACAGCTGAATTTAACGGATTCAAACTTTCAATTTCAGGAGCACTCAGATCTTCAATATCAAAAGTTGCAAAAACATCGTTAATTGTATTATCAGCAACCAGGTATATTTTAAGGGATGCGCCGGTAGCTTCGCCTGCATCAGCAGGAATAGGAATACCATAAGTACCGGTGGCTATGTCAATATCAGGAGAAACATCGAAATATCCGCTTCCGTCGTTTAAATCAACGGCAAGGCGTACATTACCCGTGAGATGAGAACTCATCCAGTTCACCGTGATAACATCACCGACATGATATACTGTCCCTGAAACTTCAGGAGATGAAATATGAAGACCGGCAACGTGTAATTCTCCGGAAACATTGGTTGTTCCATCCCAGAAACCTCCGTTGTAACCGCCAAATTTATTCGGGCCACCGTCGAAACTGAACGCTGTAGCATAATAATAGGTACCATGGGCTAACCCACTTCCCAATTCAGCAGAATATTCATCATTGTCAGTGGCATCCTGATAGTAATTTGCATTTACAAAGTTAGTCCAGGTAGAAGGATCGGTATCGTCTTCGCTATAGTAAACATAGCCTGTAATATCGGCACCCTGACCGGCAGCTTCGGTTACACCGGTTTTCAGCACCTGTCCGTAAACGGTTCCTGTAGAACCCTGAGCAATAGTGAGAACATCGGGCGATTGAATATTACACCAATCCACATACGAAGCTCCGCGCATCTGAATTTTCACATTGTCGAAGGCAATTTTATCACGTGTACCGGTGCCACCGTTATCATCGGTGTACCATCTAACATATAATGTAGCACCATTGGTAATATTTTCGCTAATGGTAGCAGTAAGGCTGGTTTTAACCCAAGCAGGAGTTGCATCGGCTGCCAGTGGTGTAGCAAATGCTAAAGCAGCAATTGGAGTCCATGTAGATCCGTCGAGCGAATATTCGCCATTGAAAAACTGGCTGCGTGCAGCGTTGTTAAATACCCACAAATCATACGAAAAATCGAAAACGTTTGCATTGCTTCCGGTATTGTTTGTCACTTTCAGACCAATATAACCCGGTGTGATGTCAGTACCTGCCGGCAACATGCCAAAGGCAAAATTTCCGGCTTCTACTTCGTAGGCATATAAACCGCCGGACGTATTTGACATACTGGTACCACGCCCAAAGTCTCCGGTTGTGTTTTCGGTTCCGAAAGGTTTTTCGCCATCGCTCATACCGCTAACTGCCCAAGCATCCGCGTCAAGCTGACCGGAACCCGGTGTGGCCAAAAATCCGGTACCGGCATAAACACCATCGTTTACGCCATCAACCGTTGCATCGAAACTGATTGTGTAATCAGTGGCCAATGCAGCAATTGAGAGTTGTGCCTTTGCAACGAAAGACACAACAGAGAATAGTGCAACAAGCACCAAACTTAAGATTTGTTTTCTCATAAGTAGTTAATTTATAGTTGTTTAAATTATAAACAATAAAACACAATTCCTCAAGGCAAATATAATCATATAATAAACACATGTATTAAACTTTTCTTAAATTCTATATCGAACAAAAAATACTTCAAAAATCCTCTTACAATCAACAACTTATATCTGTCGCTTTTCTACTTAAGGCATATTTAAGATGTGACAAATTACATCCTGATAATAAAGAAATGTTAAAGTCTTTAAATCTCATGCATTGTTTTCTATCTTCGCAAAAAAAATATTTATGAGTTTTCTATCGGCTTCACAGGTGGTTAAACAATATTCAGGGCATTTGGCTTTGGACAGGCTCGATCTGGAAGTTCCACAAAACAGCATTTTCGGCTTGCTGGGGCCCAACGGTGCAGGTAAAACCACCTTTATCAGGATAATCAACCAGATTACGGCTCCCGACAGCGGAAGCGTTCTTATTAATGGGGAAAAGCTGTCTCCGAAACACATACATCATATTGGTTATCTTCCCGAGGAGCGGGGGTTATACAAAAAAATGAAAGTCGGCGAGCAGGCATTATACCTTTGCCGCCTGAAAGGTTTAAGCAGACCCGAAGCCTTCAGGCAACTGAAGTTCTGGTTCGAAAAATTCGAAATTACCGAGTGGTGGGACAAAAAAGTGGAAGAGCTATCGAAAGGTATGCAGCAGAAAGTGCAGTTTATAATTACCATCCTTCACAAACCCAAACTACTCATTTTTGACGAACCATTCAGTGGCTTCGACCCGATAAACACCAACCTGCTTAAGCAGGAAATTCTACGCCTTCGTTACGAAGGTGCCACCATCTTGTTTTCGACACACAATATGTCGTCGGTTGAAGAAATTTGCGACCATATTGCCCTGATCAACAAGTCGAAAAAAATTCTTGACGGTAACATCAACGATGTACGCAACAAATACGCTTCGGGCATTTATGAATTCTCTTTCCGCGGATATTTCCAAAAACTCGCCGCTACCTTAACTGCCAGTTACGAAATACTCGAAACCAAAGAAGCCGATGGAATCAATACAATTAAACTTCGTTTACTCGACAAGAGCTTAAGCGAAAACGACCTGATACGGCAGATGCTGAATTTTGGTACAATTACATCTTTTAATATGGTTACGCCCAGCATGAACGATATTTTCATCAAAGCAGTTGGCGATGCACGCAATCAGGAATAAAATAATAAGAAACACAAAGTCATGAGCAAAATAGGATTGATAATACAGCGAGAATATCTCACCCGGGTAAAGAAAAAAACCTTTGTAATAATGACCATTCTCGGGCCGCTATTGTTTGCCGCCCTGATGATTGCCCCTGCGCTGCTGGCTCAGATGGAAGACGGCGAACTCAAGTATGTGGCCGTAATCGACGACTCCTACATGTTCTCTCCCATTACAGACAGCACCGGAAAAGTGTATCGCCAGATACTGAAAGACACCGAATACATTAAATTCGATTACCTGTACGGAATGAGCCTGGACTCAGCCAAAGCCCAGCTTCCAGACTCTAAATACTATGCGCTGCTTTACATTCCGCATACCGTAGTCAATATGGAACAGGGCGAAGCACAACTATTCAGTTACCAACAGCCTAACCTGGGACTCAAAATGCACATTGCCAACTGCATGGAAAAACACCTCGAAGATGTGAAACTGATTGAAAAAGGTAATGAGTTTGGCATATCTCAGAATCAAATCGGTGAAATCCTGCGCGTGGTAAATTCTTCGGTTGAGCTCTACACCATTAAGTTGGGCGAAGGTGGGAAAGAGACCCAGTCGTCCACCGAAATATCGATGATTCTCGGTTATATTGCCGGTTTCCTGATTTACATGTTTGTGTTTATGTATGGTTCTCAGGTGATGCGCGGTGTGATTGAGGAAAAAACCAGCCGTATTGTCGAAGTAATCGTTTCATCGGTTCGTCCATTCCAGTTGATGATGGGTAAAATTATAGGTGTTGCTTTGGTGGGACTTACCCAGTTTTTACTTTGGGTGGTGTTAACTTTTGGATTGGTCAGTATTGCTCAGGCAGTATTTATCGACTCGGTTAAGGTCGAAAATATGACACAGGTGGTTCCGGGCGGCACCGGCAATACCCTCAACGACAACGAACAGGTTATCGATCAGGGGGCCGCCGAATTTTCTGCAATGTTCAACTCGATAAAAGCCATTAATTTTCCCTTGGTACTCGGCATGTTTGTTTTCTATTTCCTGGGCGGATACCTGTTGTACGCAGCCATGTTTGCCGCCATTGGAGCAGCCGTCGATAACGAAACCGACACACAGCAGTTCATGCTACCGGTAACCATTCCACTGGTTCTCGGCATCATCGTAATGGTTTCGGCCATTAACAACCCCAACGGGAGTCTGGCGTACTGGTTCTCGCTCATTCCGTTTACCTCTCCCATTGTTATGATGGTACGTATTCCTTTTGAAGTTCCCATTCAGGATGTCATCATTTCGGCCGGACTGCTTATAATCACATTCATATTTATGGTATGGCTTGCCGCAAAAATATATCGGACCGGCATCCTGATGTATGGCAAAAAAGTGAATTACCGCGAATTATGGAAATGGATCCGCTATAAAAACTAAGCGATGCGGAGGTTTGCATCCATCGATCTGGGCACCAACACATGCAACCTGCTGATTGCCGATTACGAAGGCCGCAGCCTCAAAACTGTATGCGTCGAAAAACGCGCCGTGATGCTGCTGAAAAACAGCGGCAGTTCCAACACCATTCAGCCTGATGCCATCACACGATGCCGCACCGTTGTTGCTGAATACAAACAATTGGTCAGCCTCTATAAAGCCGACATAACCATTGCCAACGCCACATCGGGAATCAGAAGTGCCAGCAATGGCAATCAGATTCTCGGCATGCTGCACACACACAGCGGGGTGGAGTTCGGAATCCTGAGCGGAGACCAGGAAGCCGCATTAATACATAAAGGTGTTGCCAATGCATTGAATGGCCTGCCCGGGAAACTGCTTTTGCTTGATATTGGCGGTGGAAGCAATGAATTTGTCATTTTCGAAGGACAAAAAATTCTGTGGAAGAAAAGTTTCAATCTGGGCATATCGCGCTTACTCAACAAGTTTCAGCTCAGAGACCCGCTCTGTCTGAACGACATGAAGCCGGTTTACGATTATTTCGACGCTGAACTTACCGAACTCTATGAACAACTAAAAATACATCACGTCGAAGCACTCGTGGGATCATCGGGAACTTTCGAAACAATTTCAAACATTATCCGATGCAAAACCGGAGGCGAAATAAGCAGCGAAAATAGTTTTCCCATATCGGCTGAAGATTTTCACCAGGTTTTTCAAATCATGACCACCTGCAACGTCAACGAACGACTTGCCATCGAAGGCATGGAAGCCCTTAGGGTAGAACTCATGCCCCTGGCCTCAGCCTTTGTCAACCACTTGCTCAATCGTACCCGCATCACCCACATTATCCATTCGCGATACTCCATAAAAGAAGGTGCAATTTTCAATTTCATCGAAAATCACAACTTGTAAACAATTTGAGCGCATTGCTTTTTCACATTTCACCATTCTATCGAAGAAAGCTGCTATATTTGCAGAATTATTATAACGCATTATGATGAAACTTCGTTTGGTTTTGTTTGCTGCCCTGCTTTGTATGGCAGGTCTTGTATCGTCACAAGAAAAAAAGGAATATCAGATTGCCACCGTGGCTTTCTACAATGTCGAAAATCTCTACGACACCATCAATCAGCCCGAGGTTGACGAAAAAGAATTCAATCCCGCAAGCAAAAAGCATTGGAACACCGACAAGTATTTTAAAAAAATTGACCGGATATCCTCCACAATTATTAAAATTGGTGCTGAAAAAACCAACGATGCCCCGGCCATTATCGGCTTATGCGAAGTCGAAAACCGCTCAGTTCTCGAAGATCTGGTCAACAGCGAACTCATGAAACCCTACGGATATAAAATTGTCCATTACGATTCGTGGTACCTCCGTGGCGTCGACGTGGCACTGCTCTATCGTCCCGATTACTTCACACCCACCAATACCGTTACCCACAGGATTTATTTCCGTAACGGGGTAACATTTCAGTCGCGCGACCACCTCCTGGTTAGTGGCAAATTATTGGGCGAAGACATCCATTTCGTGGTAATGCACTGGCCTTCGCGTCGGGGTGGCGAAAAACGCAGCCGTCAATTGCGCGTCGAAGCCGCCGAATTGAGCCTGCAAATCGTTGATTCACTGCGTAAGATCGACGACAACGCGAAAATCGTTTTGTTTGGCGACCTAAACGATGACCCCTACAATGTGAGCCTCACCAAAACACTGCAGGCAGCCGAAAATGCCGACGTGCCCACTCCCACCCGTTTATACAACCCAATGTATGCCTTATTCAAAAAAGGTATCGGCTCGCTGGCATGGCGCGATTCATGGGACTTATTCGACCAGTTTATTATCAGCACAAGCCTGCTCAATAAAGAATCGAAATCACTGATATTCTACTCGGCACATGTTTTCAACAAACCTTTTCTGATGCAGCAGGAAGGCCGTTTCAAAGGCTATCCGTGGCGCACCTATGTTGGAAACAGCTTTATGAATGGCTACAGCGACCACTTCCCGGTATTTATCTATCTCATTAAAGAAAAATCGAACTAATTGTATTATGCGTAAATTAATCTTTGTATGGCTGTTATCAGCCTACTGTTTCGCCGGCATGGCCCAGATACCTGCCGGATACTATAACCCTGCCCAGGGTTTGGTTGGAACACCCTTGCGGCTGGCACTTCACAATATAATCGACGGGCATACCGTAGTTCAATACGGCGATTTGTATGATGCATTCGAATCAACCGATAAAAAATCCAATGGCAAGGTCTGGGATATGTACAGCGATATTCCGGGCGGAACACCTCCCTACGAATACTCCTTTACTTCGGGCGATCAGTGCGGTTCCTACAGCGGCGAAGGCGACTGTTACAACCGCGAACATTCGTTTCCGGCATCCTGGTTCAACGATGCAGCACCCACCTACAGCGACCTGTTCCACCTCTACCCCACCGACGGATACGTAAACAACCGCCGCAGTAATTATCCCTTTGGCGAAGTGGGTTCAGCAAGCTGGACATCAGAAAACGGCTCCAAAGTAGGAAATTCAAATTACCCCGGCTGGACAGGTGTAACGGTTTTCGAACCCATCGACGAATACAAGGGTGACTTTGCAAGGAGTTATTTCTATATTTCTACGCGCTACTACACCGAAGATTCGGGATGGCCCGCAAATTACAATACCATGGTAAACAAATGCGAGATTAAACCCAAACCCATGGAAATGCTCCTACAATGGCACCACGATGATCCGGTAAGCACCAAGGAAATAAACAGGAACAACGCCATTTATGGCATTCAGCACAACCGGAATCCTTTTATCGACCACCCCGAATACGCCGATGCCATTTGGGATCCCGACTATATTGGGGTGCCTGTAAACTCGGTAATCCGCACGCACATTTACCCCAATCCCGCCACCGAATCGTTTACTATCGAAACCCCCGAAGGTGTTGAACAGCTAAGCATTAAAGTAATTGACTGCACCGGGAAAATTATTTTCGAAACCATTTCGAATAATCAGGAGACCAATATCTCTTGCGGTTCATGGCCTGAAGCATGTTATTTCGTGCAGTTGCAGACCGAAAATGAGATTTCTGTTCAAAAATTCATCAGATATTAAGGCAGAAATAAAATTGTATATTTACAAAAAATATCCGCTGCAGCATGACCATCTCGATTGATTCAAATAAGCTGATACGTTCTTTTGCAGGAAAAAAAATCCTTATTATCGGCGATGTAATGATTGATGCTTACCTGTTTGGTAAAGTCGAACGCATTTCGCCGGAAGCACCCATACCCGTGGTTTCGGTTACCCATCGCGAAAACCGGCTGGGCGGAGCGGCCAATGTTGCCTTAAATATTGCAGAACTTGGAGCCGTGCCCTATTTGGTCTCGGTTACCGGAAATGATGAGAAAGGCCGCATTTTCAAAGAACTGCTGCATGAGAAATCACTGAGCAACGAAGGCATTGTTATCGATAAATCGCGCAAGACAACCGTAAAAAGCAGGGTTATCAGCAATAATCAGCACCTGCTAAGGGTCGACGACGAAGTATCGAACCCCGTTTCCGACAACATTACCGACACACTGTTTCGCCGGATTACAAAAATATGCACCGAGAAGAAGGCAGATGCCATTATCTTCGAAGACTACGACAAAGGCGTGATTACCCCCGCCCTGATTGCCAGAGTCAGCGAATTTGCTGCAAAAAACCACATTATCACTACCGTGGATCCTAAGAAACGAAATTTCGACAAATACTATAACGTAAGCCTCTTTAAACCCAACTTCAAGGAGTTTTGCGAAGGCCTTAAATGCCACATTGCCAAAACCGATTTCGAATCGCTGGCCAGCTATGCCCGCGAATTTATGGCTGCACGTCAGATTGGTACCATGTTCATCACCCTTTCGGAAGAAGGCGTGTTTATCACCAACGGCAATCAATGGCATCACTTACCGGCCGAAAGGCGCGACATCGCCGATGTTTCGGGAGCCGGCGACACCGTAATCAGCACAGCTACCCTGTGCATGGCTGCAGGTCTCGATATGCTCGACACCGCGAAAATATCGAACCTCGCCGGAGGCCTGGTGTGCGAAAAATCGGGCGTGGTTCCCATCAGCATCAACGAATTGCTGCAGGAAATTGACAACTCACGGTAAATACCCCCGACTGAAAAATATCCTCCGAATTACCGGACGGGTATTTATCATCATTTCAATTACATTACTGCTCCTCGAAGTGGTTTTGGGACTTGTGTTCAAACTGAAAGACCGAAATTTGATTGATGCCGAAGTCTCTGATTATCCGTATCTGTACTTTAGCCTTGTTCCCCAACAGGGGCAACGCAATAGCGACGGTTTCAAAACCGGCATCACCCGCGAAAAACCGGATAATGTTGTCCGCATTGCCATCACCGGAGGCAGTGTGGCCTATGGTAACGAACCCGAAAACACCATTGCCTCACAGCTCGAAACATTACTGAATAAAAGCCCGGGCGAAACACGCTTCGAAGTAATGAATGCCGGTGTACCCGCTTATGTAGTCGAGCAGGAGTTTATTATGATACAGCTCGTGTTGCAGTATTACCACCCCGACATCATCGTATCGCTGAGCGGCTACAACGACCTGATCAGTGCCGACATTAACCGCGGCAACGGAGGGAGCCAGTGGCTCGCCCCGCACAACTGGGGCGATTTCAGGTGCATCGAAACCAACAG
>JAKQPY010000282.1:0-4856 GCA_029564465.1 Bacteroidota bacterium
CAAGCCCAAAAGTTGTCTCTATCGCCTCGATGACTTCTTCAGCTACAGAAGGTTCAGTATAGGTACCCATTGTCAAATGGGCCTTGATTGCGCTGATCGTTCCTATAGATACTCCAACTTTCGCAGCGATTTGCTCTCTGCTTAGTTTGCCTTACGTTAATAAGGCAATGATTTCGGTTTTTTGATTTTCTGATATTGGACTCATTTAATTCTCACCTCAGCAATGGCAGATAACGGTAAATTGTATGAGTAATGGCAGATTACGTGGTAATTTCCTATCAAACAGCTACACGGTTTGAGCGGGCTACAAACCTATACATTTACCACATTGTCTGCCATTACTTATACAAAATGTTCAAGCGACCCCTTAGCAGAGCTAAGGGGAGCTTTTCGCCACCGGCTTGCTGGACAAAAATAGTTAATTTCGGATGTTAATTTAAAATTTAATTATCATGGAAAAAAAATGCATCCTCAGTCGGAAGAAGCCTTGCGGCTTCTCCAGAAAACAATGATCGCGGGCAACTATTCACCGCGAAGTATTGCTACCTATTTGCGCGAGATCCGCTACATCTGCGCTTATTTTCCCGATCTGTCGCCTCAGCAGTGGACTGATGCACATATCATTGATTACCTCCATTATCTGAAAACCGTTCACCAGGTTTCGTACAGCAAAAGCAAGATGACGGCTCAAAGTGTGGCTTTCTTCTTTCGCCATGTACTCAAACGTCCTTATGATGTGCCCTCAAAGCTCTATCCCAAACGGGAGTTCAAGCTGCCGCACTATCTTACCAAAGAGGAGATGCAGCGGCTCATTAACAGTTGCCGCAGCCCCAAGCAAAAAGCCATTGTTGAGTTGTTTTACAGTTCGGGTTTGCGACTCGAAGAACTACGCTTGCTTCGACTCACCGACGTTGACAGCAAAAACAACCGCCTGTTTGTGCGTTGCGGAAAAGGCCGTAAAGACCGTTATACCCTGCTTTCGAAACGGGTGGTTGAAACATTGCGTACTTATTACAGAAACCAGAAGGTAAAACCGCTGGTTTACCTCTTTGAAGGGATAAGGCCTGGGCAACCCATGTGGGCAGGCGCCATTCAGTGGACGGTACGGCAGGCTTATAATCACGCCGGATTATCGCATAAAGAGCATAAAACCCATGCCCTTCGTCACAGCTTTGCTACCCATCTGCTCGATGCAGGGGTGGATATTCACACCATCAAAGAGTTGTTGGGACATAGCGACATAAAAACCACCATGATTTACCTCCATCTGCAAACATCCAAACGAAACCTGATTGTCAATCCATTAGACGAGCTTTTCAGGGAAGATGACCAGATAGCCAATATTCCAAAGTCAACCCGGCTGCTTTGAAACCACGCCATACGGTTCAGCAAATCATCAGGCAAACGGCATGGGCTGAATACGTTAATCCTTTTTCGCACCAGGTGCTTACAAATCTGGCCAACTGCCGCACTGCTGCATTGGGTTATCATCATTTTCAATGTGATGATCCCGGGTGCCGGCATATTCATTACCGCTACCACAGTTGCCGTAACCGCCATTGCCCTTCGTGCAACTGGCAAAAGCAGGATGAATGGCAGGAAGCAAGGATGAATGAACTGTTGCCGGTGAAGTATTTTCATGTGGTGTTTACCCTGCCCCACGAGTTGAATGTATTGGTGATGGGCAACCGGGAGGCTTTGTTTAAGCTGCTCTTCGGCAGCGCTTCGCGCTGCCTGCTTACCTTGTGCCACGATCCCCAATGGCTGGGGGCTACTCCCTCCATAACATCCGTGTTGCATACCTGGGGACAGCAACTTTCTTTCCATCCGCATGTTCACTGCATAGTGAGCGGTGGCGGAGCCGACAACAACAACCGTTGGCACAACCTTAAGAAAAGTGTCCGTTATGGCTACCTGTTTCCTTACAAGGTGATGGAACCGCTTTACAAAGGCTATTTCCTGGAACGTCTTAATAAACTGATTGGAGATGGAAAAATAAAGGTTCCTGAAAGCTGCAACTGGAAACAGCTTAAAGACATTCTTTACCGCAAAGAGTGGCTGGTGTATGCCAAACAGCCCATGGGCAGCGTATCGCAGGTGGTGGAGTACCTGGCCAGATATGCCCATAAAGTGGCCATTTCAAATTACCGCATTTTGGAAATTACCGAAAACAGTGTCAGTTTTCGGTATAAGGACTATGCCGACCATAAACGAATGAAAACGATGGTATTGTCGTTGCATGAGTTTGTCAGGCGTTTTGAGCAGCACATTTTGCCCAAAGGTTTTGTAAAGATGAGGCATTACGGAATATTGGGCAACTACCGAAGAAAACAGCGGGTTAATGCCATCCTGGCTGTAATGCAACTTCCACCGCATCCGCCAGGGGTTAAAATCCCGTATCAGATACGGATGCTGGAGAAATACGGTGTGGATGTAACGCTTTGTCCGAAATGCAAAACAGGCCACTTGTTGCTTGTTGCTGTGGTTTTTCCAATGAATCGGGGAAGCCCGAAAAATCTCAAAAATGCAAATGCCGATGAAACCACAAAAAGATAATAACATTGTTCCTCTTCACAGGGCGAACGGCCACCGTATTTTACGGAGCGCAGCAAAATCATGCGCATCGAAACGAAAATGGAAAATACAACATCGAAAAACGCTAAACAACATTACCGTCATGGCGAAAATGACAAACAAATACCGAATAATCGAAACCGTCCATACGGTACCTCCAACCAGTGAATGTAAAAACAGGCTACTTTTTCCCCTAAGGCAGTAACTCCGGACCGGGGTCGCTGAACAGGTGATAGACCAAAAAGCCCGTAAGTGTGTAAGTAACTTCCGGGCTTTTGTTGTTGGGCTTTTTGGCTATCACGCTATGTGTTATACGGTCGTATTTTATCTTCTTTAAAATCGAATGCCAAAAGTGATATTCAAAGAACTAACAGAAAGGGCTTTTTCAAATTTATCATCATAACTCTCGCTGTCTCCGTCATATTTTTCTTCATGTTCATATTTAACTTTGTGTGAACCTAAGCCCAAGTAGTTCAAAGATATTGTATATTTATCCTGGAGAACAATACCAGCACCAATTTTATAGCCTAATTTTACAGAAGGTTTAAATGTCTCTTTAAATTCATAATCATCTTTTGAAGCCGAACGATTAGTTAGTTTTAAGATATTTAGCCCTAATCCAGCTTCACCGAATAGTTTGAAACCGTCTGATAATGACTTTTCATATTGCAATCCAACTAATATAGGTACATTTAAGTATTTTGGTAAACTATAATCATCAGCATCATCCATTTCATCCTCTAAATCATCTTTAAAGTCGCTTTGTAAATCATTGTACATGATTCCAGCGTTAAATGTCCAGTACAACCCATCAGTTTTTAGTGGTGACAATATTTTGTAACCCAAGTAAAACCCAGTACTTGCTACACCAGAACCATCAAAAATGGCATCGTCTTCATCATCATCGGCAAAATCGCCTTGAGGCATAGCTAGTCCAATTTGTAACTCACTTTTTGTCTGTGCATTTAATGTAAATACACAGCTCGCAAAAAAAATCGCAAAAAATAAATACTTTTTCATAAAATTGATATTTTGTTTTTAACCTACTCATAAGGCTTTTCGGAACCGCCTCGTTTTTTAAAGTGGTTTCTGATCTCCACTTTTTTTTCTTTTCTGTCACATTGGGTGGTCAGCCCTTTGGCTTTCGGAGACCGTCTTGGTTTTTAAACTTGCCTATAACGTTTTGGCGGTATGTTTTTGTTGCCGATTTCGGAGCACTGTCCTGTCAAGTTACACGAAAGTTTATTAAATGATGAAACGCTGAAACCCGCACTATCTCGGCAATAAAATATACCTCCTGTTACTGCCTGGTGTTCTGTCTTCCAGTCTTGTAAACCATTGTTTAGTTTCAGTGTCACAATTTTATTTAAAATATTTAATATCAACATTCCTGTCATACATATGCAGCATGCAATATTCAATTTCTCCATTTTTAATAAAAATACTAAAACCATAATCTGCACCGTTAAAGTCTGTCCAACCAAAGGGAGTCATTGCTTCAACTCTGTAACCACGTAAAACAATTTTTTCAGAAGATTTACTGATGATTCGCATAGGTTTTGGGGTCATTTGGATATTATTTCCCCACAATGGATGATTGCCTTCCAAATTAAATATAGTTACAATATATCCATCACCACCTTTAATGCTATAACCTTCACAGCCATTAATATTTTCTTCAATTTTAATGGAACGCTTAGATTTTTGCAACCCTTTTACAGGAATTCCATTTTCGTATCGTTGATGGCTATTTGAAACAAAAGTAATATTACTCAAATCAAATTGTTTCTCATTTCTTTCTTGAAGAGATTCTGCTATTTTTTTTAATGGATTTTCAACATCTTCAATTCTTCCTTCTTGATTTGAGACCAATTCTATTAAAACTTCTACAGGTTTATAAACATGTAAATAAATCCTAGAGAGTTTACCTTTGTAGTAGAAAAGGGACATAATACTGGGTTCATATTCATCACATCCAGCACCTCCATTTAAAATATTATTACTCCAAAGCACACGGTCATTCATTAATGATATTTCAGCGAATGAAAAATTATCAATTATATATTCAGATATTTCTGAATTATCAAACGTTACTTCAATTTTCCCGTTAAAAGAGTTTACTGCGGCTTCAATCTCAAAGTATGAATCAATATCAGCAATGCAATTCCCTTTGTGCCAAATTTTACAGTTGTCGGCAATGAAACGAAAGGATTCCCTTTCTATTTTTCCTTGCATTTCCAAAAAATTTGGAATGAATGTGTCATAAGTTTTCATATTCTCAT
>JAKQPY010000145.1:0-1116 GCA_029564465.1 Bacteroidota bacterium
ACTATGGCAATCGACACAGTGTGGTTTAATACCAACGGAAAAAGTTCAGCTTACCCGGTAACTTTTGAAGTGAATTGCCTGAGTAAATTGAAAGAAATTTTATAAAAGTTTTTTCATTACTTGTATTTAACGTGCAAAAACAGTAAGTTCGTGGTATAAATCAATTATTGGTTGACCATGAAAAAAATACTTATTTCATTATTGGCACTTGCATTTTCGTGTATCTCCGTAGCCCAGCCTGTTTCGAAAAATCAGCAATTGATGGACGCATGTCACGAAGGTGACTATACCTTGATGACGGAACTTATTAATCAGGGCGCGGATATTTTCAGCAATCAAAATACTGATTCGTTACCGTTTATTTTTTACTATTTGTACTTCATCGATAAATATGATATCACCCGTTATCAGATGGATTTGAATATTCCCGTTTTCATGGCTTGTATTCAGCAAGGGCTTGACGTTTTTGCCCCGATTAAGGCGGAAAATTGCCCTGCCGCTGTTAATATTGCAGGTTCATCGCATATTGAGCTAATTCCTGCTGATCTGATAATCCGTCTTTTTAGTTTTGATATTTTTGAGAATGACATTGTGCAAAGCATTAAAATGGGTAGATTTAAGAACACCCCCGACAAAAAGGGGAATACTGCACTGCATTATGCAGCACTTGGGAATGCTTCCATTGAAATTTTTCAGGCATTGGTTTCGGCCGGTTGCGATGTGAATGCGAAAAACCTGCAGGGAAACACCCCGCTGCATGTCTGTGCCGAATCTCTCGATAACGATACTATTGCCACTTTTCTCGTGCAACATGAAGCTGATGTAAATGCTACAAACCTAAGGGGTTACACTCCGCTGGCTTTGGCTTACAATAATATTCCGGTAGCCCGGCTTCTGATTACAAACGGCGCCGAGTTGAATAAACCTGTAAACGACAGCGTTTCGGGCCCAATGTTTTTTTATTGTTACAACATAGCGTTTCCTGATGACCATCTGTTCCGGATTTTTCGCAATGCCGCAATTGTTGATGAGACTACCGAAGATATAAACAACGCCCTTGATGACAATCTGGATGTCTTGAAACTGGCTATCGAACATGGATTTGATGTGTTTAAA
>JAKQPY010000161.1:0-5499 GCA_029564465.1 Bacteroidota bacterium
TTCAACGAATGTTAAAACCTCTTCCTAAATCGCAAGGCCAAATTAACAAGCGCAATCATTACAGGCACCTCAACAAGCGGACCAATTACAGCCGCAAAAGCTTCGCCTGAGTTCATGCCGAATATGGCGATGGCAACAGCAATAGCAAGTTCAAAATTATTGCTGGCCGCGGTAAACGAAAGGGTAACTGTTTGCTCATAATTTGCACCTACGAGTTTACTCATGGCAAACGACCCCAGAAACATCACCACAAAATATATCAGTAAAGGAATGGCAACCCACACTACATCCAGTGGAAGTTTAATAATGTATTCGCCTTTCAAAGAGAACATTACGACGATAGTGAAAAGTAATGCTATAAGCGTAACCGGATTGATTTTCGGGATGAATTTTGTGTGATACCAGATTTTATTTTTTACCCGTATAAGTATAAAGCGCGTGAGGAAACCTGCTATAAACGGGATGCCAAGGTAAATAAATACGCTTTCGGCAATCTGCCCGATGGTAATCTTCTCGACAGCACTGCTGGTTGGGATGCCAAACCAACCCGGCATTACCGCGATGAACAAGTAAGCATAGAACGAGAAAAACAACACCTGAAAAATAGAATTAAAAGCTACCAGTCCGGCTGCATACTGTGTATCCCCTTTGGCAAGGTCGTTCCAAACAATAACCATGGCAATGCAGCGGGCCAGACCAATCATGATAATTCCGTACATATAGGGTAAATTGGCGTTGTTTTCGCCCGGGAACAGCTTAAATAGCACAATGGCAAGGGCAAACATCAGCACAGGGCCAATAATCCAGTTTTGCACCAGCGAAAGTGTGAGAACCTTGTAGTTTTTGAACACATCGCCAAGCTCTTCGTACTTCACCTTGGCTAATGGCGGATACATCATAAGAATTAACCCAATGGCAATGGGAATATTGGTTGTGCTTTCGGGCGATGATTTCAACGATTCCCAAAAATCAGCAATTACAGGGAAAAAATATCCTGACAATACACCGATTGCCATAGCAAGAAAAATCCACAGGGTAAGATAACGATCCAGAAATTTTAAACGAGGGGCAGATGGCATGGTGTTATATTTTTAGTATTTAACAATCGCAGCCACAGCAACATGTTTTCGGCTTTTCGGCATATACGGTAATACTGAATATTCCGGTTCCTGAGCTTTTGAAGTCTTTAATTCCATCGGAATCGAGGTACATGCCCAGTATTTCGTCGGGAATGATAATGGGTTTTTCTTTCTGTACCTTCAGGTTCGTAAAGCCGTTTTTTGCAATAATTTCAAGGTATTCGTCAATTTGAAGTGCACCGGCAACGCATCCGGCGTACATTGCGGCAGCTTCCTTGATTGATTGAGGTAAATCGCCACGCAGTACCACGTCCGAAATGCAAAAATGTCCACCTGATTTCAATACCCGGTATATTTCAGCAAAAGCTTTTGCCTTGTCAGGAACCAGATTGATTACGCAGTTGCTGATTACAACATCGGCTTTATTGGCAGTAACCGGCATGTTTTCGATATCACCAAAGCGGAACTGAACGTTTTTGAAATTTAATTTGTCGGCATTGGTCATGGCTTTTTCAATCATTTTTTTGGTGAAATCAATCCCGATTACCTGACCCGAATCGCCAACCATGGCACGGGCAACAAAACAGTCGTTACCTGCTCCTGACCCAAGATCAATTACAGTGTCTCCGGGTTTAATATTTGCAAAATCTGTGGGAATGCCACAACCCAAATTCATGTCGGCATCGGGGTTGTAGCCATCCAGGTTACTGTAGTCTTCGCTGAAAATTGTATAGCTTCCATCGCCGCAACACCCCGTGGCACCACAGCAGGAACCCGCATTGAACTCTTTGCTTTGCCCTGCAATATTTGCATATTTTTCCTGAACTATTTTTTTCTTGTCTTCCATGCTTATATGATGCTTAAATAAAATTTATAGAAATCGGTTTTAATTGAGTTTCGCACTTCTCTGAAGGCATTGTGAATTTCTTCCTCTGTACCAGTTGCTCCGGCAGGGTCGGGGAATCCAATGTGCAGTCGGTGGTTTACCTTACCTGTAAACACGGGGCAGCTTTCTTTGGCTTCATCGCATACCGTAATTACATAATCGAATTCCAGATGTAGAAATTCGTCAACATGCTTGGGTTGATGTTTACTGATGTCGATACCAACTTCCTGCATGACTTGTATAGCAAAAGAATTTACTTTTTTCGTCGGCAGTGTTCCCGCTGAAAGAACTTCAAGATGGCTGTCAAACGATTTTAGAAAACCTTCAGCCATTTGACTGCGGCATGAATTGCCGGTACACAGAATCAGTATTTTCATTTCTTTATTTTAATTTAAACCTGACAATTCAAGTTGCTTATTAGTCAATGGCAATTCCTTTACAGTTTTTCGCAGGCTTTTTTGAAATCGTTTATATTGAAGGCATTTTCTTCTGTTCCTTCGTAGAATTTTACGATTTCCCCATTGTTGAGAAGATACACACCCGGTGTATCCGCGTTAGAACCCAGCAATTCCCAGAACCTTCGTATGTCGAGAATAATGTAAGGGAATTTACAATGGCATTCCGACTGGAATTGAGGTATTTTTTCGACTTCTTCATCCATAAAGAAAACATACACATCGGGAATGTTGGATGTTTCAGACAAGTGCTGAAGCTCTTTTGCGGTTTCCACACAGTGTTCGCAGCCCGGAGCGAAAAAACAAACGATTTTGCTGCCTTCATCCAAATCGACGCGGGTGTTCCCAAACGCCCTGAATTCCGAGAATCGTGACCTTTTTTTTGTGATGTTGTTTGATGGCGTCTTTGAACTTGTAGCATTTTTTGTTGTATCGGTAATCATATTTACATCTACTGCGATACTTGTATCCTGAATTGCCATTGTTGTGGAATCGGCTTCAAATACCGGTACAGCTGTTTCACTGGTTTTCTTGCACGGGCAAAATGGGAACAAAAGAAACATGAAAAGTGTTGATGATAAAGCAATTACTGCCAGATAAGCAAATTTGTTTTTTCCTTTTTCCTTATCGTTAACGTGGAAAAACAGATAAACCAGCATGGCGATAAATACGATGTTCTTAATGAATGCTTCCAGTGGAGTCATAGGTATCAATTGTCCGAAACAACCGCAATTACCGGTCATAGCACCGTGATTAATCATTTGAATGGTCAGGTGAACATTAAACACCACCAGCAGCATCACAGTAGCTGGTACCACCAGTCGCTTTATAAAATGGGGCTGAATGATAGCGATACCCAGCGCAATCTCGATGGCTATCATAACCCTTGCAAAATAAGGCGCCCAGCACCATGTGGCAACACCAAGGTCCACAAACTGTTTTTCGAATATCCAAATAGGGAACATCTTCGATGCTGCCGATACCATAAACATCAGAAAAATAAAAATCCGGATCGTCCAGGGTAGGTATTTGTTTAGCTTTTCCATAATTAAGTTAAATAATATTTTATAATTTTCTTAAACGTTTTTCTTCCTTGAATATTGCTGCTACTGTTGTTTACAGCTGCACATAAAACTACTGATAGAGCTGTTGAATAATAGATTGAACGCTGATTTCATTTCGTTGAGTTTGTCCATGTTTAAGCAATAATGGATTTTATGCCCGTCGATACTGCCCTCAATGATACCGGCATTTCGCAATTCCTTTAAATGTTGCGATACCGTGGTGCGGCACAATGGCAAAAAATCGGAAATATTGCCTGTTTTTATCTCTTTCTTCACCGAAAGTAATTGAATGATGGCAATACGAGCCGGATGCGATAATACCCTCGAAAATTCAGCCAGCCGTTGTTGCTCAGCGTTGAATTCATTCGATTTGTTATTGTTAATTATCATTTTATTCATTTATGTTCAATGTAGCAAACATACGACATATTGAATTAATTACAAATTTTTGTTTGTAATAAGCTATGAAGATTAATTTTGACAAACATTAAAAAATAGTTCCGTAAATTAAACCCGAAATAGTTGCCATTACAATAACCAGCGAAACGTAAACCAAAGTTTTCTGTGTCCCAATAACCCCTCTGATTACCAGCATGTTGGGTAACGAGAGCGAAGGTCCGGCTAATAGCAGTGCCAATGCTGGGCCCTTACCCATTCCAGAAGCAATCAAACCCTGTAAAATGGGAACCTCGGTCAGCGTTGCAAAATACATGAAAGCACCAACGAAAGATGCAAAAAAATTGGAGAAAAATGAATTTCCACCAACCAGGTTACTAATCCATTCGTTAGGGATAACTCCGGCAATACTGGTTCCGTCGTGGGTTGAACCCAGTAGAAAACCTGCTGTAACAACACCTACTGCCAACAAAGGCAAAATTTGTTTTGCAAATCCCCATGTCGAATAGGTCCATTCTTTATTGTCAGGATCGCGTTTGTCGAGAATGGTAATGATACTCAGCGCGGCAATACCCACGAGCATTGGTAACAAAGGTGCCAATTTAGTGTTTTCGATATAGGTGCTTGCAATTATGGCTGAGCCTGCCGTTGCAATCGCTGCTAGCAGCACCCATTTCCAGTTGATTTTCAGGATATAAATCAAAGAAAAAGCCAGCAGCAAACTGAAGAAACCAGTGATATACCATTTATACGACCAAATAATGAACCACGTACCCGAAGTAACATTGTTGGCTGGTTTGCCCCAGTTGGCAAATACAAGGATCACTACAAGCGTGAAGAAATGAAACATCGTTTGCCACATGGGGCGTTTTTCTGATGGAATTACTATTTTCATTTGTTCTTCGCGCTTAATGCGTTCTTCTTTGCGATAAATCAGCGACATAAATACTCCGATGATAACACTGAATGTTACAGCCCCTATAGTTCTGGCAAGACCCATTTCGAAACCCAAAATTCTTGCAGTTAAGATGATAGCCAAAATATTGATAGCCGGGCCTGAATACAAAAAGGCTATGGCCGGGCCCAATCCGGCTCCACGCTTATGTATACTCGAAAAGAGCGGAAGGATGGTGCAGGAGCATACCGCCAGAATGGTTCCCGAAACGGCTGCAACTGTGTAAGCAAGCCACTTTTTAGCATTGGCGCCAAAATATTTCAGTACTGAGCCCTGACTGACAAAAACCGATATAACCCCGGCAATAAAAAAAGCAGGTAACAGGCAAAGCACAACATGCTCTCGGGCGTACCATTTTACCAGGTCAAGGGTGGCTGCAATTGCAGTGTTGAACCGCACACTTTCGATGGGCAGGAAAAATGCCACACCGAATACGACCATAATCCAAATAAGGATTTTTATTTCTTTTTTTGTCTCCATAATGTAAAAATCAATCAATTTTCTTTCTTCTCTTTGTGGTCAACGAGTATTCTAAGACAAAAACAAATTTTTAAATAGAAAATTTCACAAAAGGTTCATCACGCTTTACCACAGCGAAAACCCTGTAAATGATTTTACAAGCGACAGCATTAATAACAGTCATTTTGTGTTTACCCTCTGCCAA
>JAKQPY010000170.1:0-35674 GCA_029564465.1 Bacteroidota bacterium
AATTTGGCCATGAAAGCCTGGGAGGTGAAGACCACTGCAAAAACTGAACTCAAACCGCATTACGATTATGGCATTCTGCTCACGGGAATGATGTCGTACGACGGCAAATACGACCGTATTAATTTCTGGCGCAGCAGCGACCGGCTTTTGCAGACGCTGGACCTGTATTACGATGGTACTATCGAAAAGATATGTATTGTGGGTGGTTCAGGCGACCTGCTCAATCAGGATGAGAAAGAATCGGTAATTCTGCGCGATTACCTGCTGCACATTGGTATTCCTGCCGATGATATTCTTATCGAATCGGTTTCGCGCAATACCCGCGAAAATGCGGTGAATGCAGCCCGGATGCTTAATCCACAATCCGCACAAAACTCATATCTTTTAATAACCAGTGCCTTTCACATGCGCAGGGCAGCCGGCTGTTTTCGCAAGGCAGGTTTTAGCTTCGATGTGTATGTAACCGACCGCTATGCTGGCCCTGTTACGCTTAAACCGGATCGGTTCATCCTTCCCAAAGCTTCGGTTTTGCAGCAATGGACGCTTCTTATTCACGAAGTTGCGGGTTACATAATATACCGCATGGCCGGCTATTGCTGATACAGTCTATTTGCAACTATACCTCATTGTATTTGTATGTAATAAAAAAAGCGGCTGAGGCCGCTTTCTGTAATAACTGTTTTTCTAAATATCAAGCTGACGTACGCTGTCAATCACTGTTCCATCTACCCACTTGATGGCAGCCACCACATTGTCTTTGTAACGTGGTTTTTTGGGTATGCCACACAATGCATCGGCTTCTGCCTTGAGCTGTTCGATGGTTTTCAGGGGTAATCCTGAGCCTTTTACTGCATCAAGGAGATCCAGACGTTTCGGGTTGATGGCAATGCCACGTTCGGTAATTATCACATCAATCATTTCACCGGGACCAACCAGCGTGGTTACTTCGTCAACAATTACAGGAATGCGGTCGCGGAACAGGGGCACGGGTAAAATCACGTTACGGGCGTGCAGGCAGTTTTGCCATCCACCGATACCATGTAAAAGATAACCATCTGAGTGGGTCACAACATTTCCGTTGTAATTCAAGTCAACCTCAGTTGCACCTAAAATCATTATATCCATCATCGAAGTGAGATTACCTTTCGAATGGAAATTATAGGCATTAAAAACGGGGTAGTGGTGGTGGTTGGCATTGCGACTGATAGAGGCTACAGCATCAAGGTCGAAGGCCTGTGCATCGAGAATGTGTTTCATTGTGCCTTCTTCGAGCATCTGAACCATATATTTTGTGGTTCCGCCAAAACCAAGCTGGCATGCCTGTCCTTTGGCCTTGAGTATCTGATGCATGTAGTAGCCAATTGCCAGCGAAGTACCTCCGGCTCCGGCCTGCATGTAGCAACCGTCGCGAAGCATCCCCGTAACTTCGCAGAATTTTGCTGTAAGCTCGGCAATCAGCAGGCGGTCGGGGCTACGTGTGATGGTGGTGGTTCCCGAAACAATTTTCTCTGGCATCCCGATTTTATCGACTACCACAACAAAATCAACATAATTACCTTCGATGAGCATGGGGAAACAGGGCACTGGAACCAGATTGTCGGTAACCACAATCACTCGGTCGGCATACATATAGTCGGCTTTGGCATAACCGAGAACACCGCATGCCGACGGGCCTTCGGTAGCTGTGGCGTTGCCAAACATATCGGCACTGGGGCAGGCAATCACGGCAATATCAATTTTTACTTCACCATCCTGAATGGCCTGCACGCGGCCACCATGCGAACGAAGAATGGCAGTACCCTTCATTTTACCTTCCGAAACGGCGCGTCCCAGTGGTCCGTTCATGCTCCCCTCGATGCGGTTAATGGTTCCGTCGATAAGATAACTTACCAGCGGGTCGTTTACCGGAAAGGAGGCAGACGGCAGCCACACCAGGTCTTTAATACCTTTATCGTGGGCCAGATCGAAAATCATATTGCTCACCATGTCGCCATCGCGCAGGTGATGATGAGTCGAAATGCACATACCATCGCGCAGACCACAGAGTTCGAGCGCTTCTTTGAGCGATTTTACCACTTTGTTGCCGTCGTCGGGATAGTCTATACAGCTGGGAATGGGCGGAGCATATTTGCGGCCTTCGGGGCGATGTTTTCCTACACCTTTGAACGGAACGGCCGGCTGACCGTTGATGCTGTCGGGAACCATGCGTCCGGCAGCGTTTTTTATCATATTAGCTGACATAATTATCCCTCCAGTTTTTATCAATAATATTTAAGTTTATCGCCAGGTTGATGGTGCGTTCTGCACGTTTAACCACAGGCGGGTCAATCATTTTTGAGCCAAGCGAAACCACGCCGAGTCCGGCTTTTTCGCCTTCGATGGCAGCATTTACAATCTTCATGGCCTTGTCGAGTTCGTCGGAATCCGGGGCAAAGCACTCCTGAATTACGGGTACCTGACGTGGATGTATGCAGCCCATTCCTTCGAAGCCAAGGGCTTTTGAGCTTGCCACATTTTCGCGCAGTCCGTCCATGTTGTCCACATCGCTGTATACCGAGTCGATGGGCTGAATGCCTGCGGCCTTGCAAGCATTTACCATTCGGTAGCGGGCGTACAACGATTCGGTGCCTTCCTGTGTCCGTTTGGTTCCAAGGTCAGCAGTAAAGTCTTCGAGACCTATAGCCAATGCAACTACGTTGGGTGTGGCCTTAGCCAGTTCAAAAGCCATTTCAACACCCAGTGCGCTTTCGATAATAGGCATCAGGAACACCGGATGGTCTTTGAACTCGGGGGCTTTGCAACGGGCAATGCTTGCGTCAACCTGCTTCAGATATTCTACACTTTCGCATTTGGGTACCAAAACGAGGTTCACGTTTTGCGGAATTACATATTTCAGGTCTTCGAGACCACGTTCTCCCTGATTGATGCGCACCATGCGTTCGGCTCCAAAGAGGTCGATGCAGCGCAATACGTTGCGGATGAGCAGCCGGGCTTCGTCTTTTTTAGCCGGGGCTACCGAATCCTCCAAATCGAGGATAATACCATTGGAACCATGCAGGCCGGCGTTGAGCATCATGGCTGGTGTATTTCCCGGAAGATAGAGGCGGGTAAACCTGAAGATATCACGGCGGGTGGAATATTTGTTCTGCGGAAGAAATGCAGGCAGATACTCACGTTCGCTGATACCCAGCAGTTTCACTACACTCTCGAACCGGGCGGCTATCACAAATGGTAAGGCTCCCTGATCGATGATGCTAACCAAGGCATTTTTCAGCCCGAAGTAATCGCTGAGTTCCTGCAGCTGTTTCAGAATATCGTCGCCATAGAGCGACTTAACTTTACTCTTTACATTAATCTCCAAACCGCCCGAGTCGCGCAGTTCGATGATGACCTTGCAATCGGAGCGGACTTTGGGTCCTTCGTTTCCGGCTTCGGCTATTCGTATCGACATATTTCTTTGTTTTTGTTTACACAAAAATAGAAATCATTCGCAAGCCGGCAATATGGTTTTATAACATAATTGGGGGTGGGGATATCTGAAATTAAGTTCTCCTTTTCAACTTTAAAATGTTTAACCCGTGTTAAGGATGTGCTTCAGGTAATATCGCCCGCCTTTGCTATGTTAACATTAAGGCATACCTGCAATAAACCCAATGTACTATTCCCGGGAATTGTGTAGTTTAGCGTTTTATGAAAGGGTGTTTATGAAAAAGTGTTTCGTTTGCCTTCTGCTGATAGCCTTTAACACAGTGCTTTTTGCGCAGTCGCTCGATGAATATGCGAATCTTATCAGTTCGGGCAAATGCCGCGAATCGCTGCCCGGGCTCGAAAAGCTCAGCAACAGCTATGCAAAACAATATGGTGCAACCGATACCAGCCATTATGCGTTGTCGCTGGTTTACCTCATGCGCACTTACAACTGCCTGTCGATGACACGAGAATTTGAAAATGTCTGTTATACGGCAAAAAAAGTCTTCGAAAGCAACGATGCGTTGATGAATACTTATTATGCCGAAATTCTTCATAATCTGGGCATATTGAACGAGAAGTCGGGGAATATTCAGAATGCCGAATTGTTTTACAGGCAGGAACTTCTCATTAAAACAAAATTATACGGTTCACACCATTTGTCATCGGTCGAAACCCTTGTAACACTTGGAAATTTCTTCAAGAGCATATCCGACTTTTCGCAATCAGAGCAGTTTTTTAATGATGCATTTTCGGTACTTCACGAAATGAAGCTGGAAAACAGCCTGATGTATGCGCAGAACCTGTTGGGATATGGCGCATTGCAAATACAGATACAGAACTTCAGCAAAGCGGAACGCTATCTGCAGGAGGCAATGCAGATATTTCGTGATAGCCTGGGTGTGCAAAGTGATGAATATTTGCTCGCATTAAACAATATTGCGGTGGTGTGTTTCTATCGGAGCGATTTCGAAGAAGCTGGTGAATATTTTGCCGCTGTGTGTGATGCCATGCGGCAGCAGGGCAGAGGCAATACGTATGATTATGCCATTTATCTGCAGAATCTGGCTTCGGTATATCTGAAAATGGGTAACTACGAAGCTGCCGGGCCCTTGCTTGACGAGGCACTGCAGTTGACGGCATATCATTACGGCACCAACAATCCCGGCTATGCCAACGTAGAGCAGTTGATGGCTTTTCTTGAATTTGAGAAACGCAATTATTCTGCATCGGAGAATTATCTTGCCGATATTATCCGTATCAATAAAAAAATCAATGGGAAAAATAGTATCGAATATGCCCGGGCAGTATCGGCGATGTCGACGCTGAAATTTAATATTGCAAAGAAAACCACCGATAAAGCCTTGCAGAAGCAATTGCTGGTTGAAGCGCTTCAACTCTTGGATGATGCACTGGGCATAATTGCTAAAATTGCCGGAACCCAAACCTCCATGTATGCATATATGTTGTCGGGACAATCGGCCATATACGACCTTGCGGGCGATTTTAGTCACGCTGTTTCTACTGTTGAAAAGTCAATCGAAATTTTCGAACTTTTAGGCGATGTACAGTCCGATGATTATCTGAATGCACTCAATAATGCCGCAGCCATGTATTTCTCGAGGGAACTCTACGAGAAGGCTGACGGGTATATTGCAAAAAGCCTCGAAACACTCAGCAACGAAATAACAGGCAATTTCAGGTTTCTCAGCGAAAAAGAAAAGGAATACTATGTCGATTCGAGGCATTACCTCTTCGAGACCTACAAAAGCTATTTTCTGGTACGTCCGGGTAGCAAAGGTGAGATGGCCGAAAACTTCTATAATCTGGAACTGCTGAGTAAGGCCATGGTGTTGAATTCAGGTATCGAACTGCGGCATATTATCGAAAACGCAAGCGACGCTGCCGCTCTTGATGCTTACGATGACTGGTTACTGACCCGTTCGGTACTGGCACGACAATATTCGCTTCCCGAAATTAAACGTTCTGTTTCGGTCGATTCGCTTGAAAAAGCTTGCAATAAATTGGAGGTTGAATGGACTAAATACAGCTCGAGGCTGGCTTCGCTTCGTAAAAATACCTGGCGCGATGTGCAGCAACAGCTTAAGCCCGGTGAAGTGGCCCTCGAATTTACTTGTTTCAATTTTTACAACAAATCATTGTGGACCGATACCATGGTGTATGTTGCCTTGCTCGTACAACCCGGCTTACAGCAGCCCGAAATCATCAGATTGTGTACACAGCAGCAACTCGATACATTAATCCTTGCACTGGGAGTGAGCAGTCCCGGGCAGCTCACCCGTATGTATCGAGGAATTGTGTTTCCCGACGAGGAAGGCAGCCAGGGCTATGGCCAAAGTTTGTATAACCTGCTTTGGGCACCTGTTGAGGCAAAGCTCGGTCCTGAAGTGACACGAATATTTTATGCTCCGGCAGCCTCGCTGCACCAGATTTCGCTGGCAGCAATTCCCATTAACGACAGCCTGACGTTATCGGATCGTTACCGGCTGATGCGGCTCACGACAACCGCCTCGTTGCTGCAAAATACGTTTAACGATACCACTGCAGCAGAGAGTTTGGTAGTTTACGGCGGGATAGACTTCGATATTGACCCGGCACAACAGATACAATATGCTGCGTTATACAATAATACCATCAACCAAAACGATTACAGCACACTGGCTGTTGCAAGTACTTACGAAAGCAGGGGTGAAAACTGGAATTACCTGCCGGGCACACTTAGCGAAGCCAAAGCGATTCAACTCATTGCACTGAAAAGTAATTGTAAGACCAACCTGATCAGTGGCGGTGAGGCTGTTGAGGAATCATTCAAATGGTTTGCCGGCACGATGTCACCCGATATTATCCATGTAGCCACGCATGGCTACTTTTTTCCAAACGAAAATAAGCAGGATCTGCAAACATTTTTTTCGAGGAACGAAAATCAACAGGTATTCAAAAAACACGAAAACCCCTTGCAGCGTTCGGGTCTGCTGCTGGCGGGTGCCAACAATGCCTGGAAGGGCAGGAGCCTGCCAACCGAAATAGAAGACGGTATTCTCACGGCCTACGAAATCTCGAATATGTATTTGCCCAATACCAAACTGGTTGTGCTCTCAGCATGCGAAACCGGACTTGGTGATCTACGGGGTGACGAGGGCGTTTTTGGTCTCCAACGTGCTTTTAAAACGGCCGGTGTTCAGTATATTATCATGAGTTTATGGAAAGTTCCTGATATTGAAACATCAGAGTTTATGCAAGTTTTCTATTCGCTGCATTTTGGAGGATTATCAATACCGGATGCCTTCGACGCTGCACAGACCGAAATGCGAAATAAATACCGCAACGAAGTTTTCAAATGGGCAGCATTTGTTTTGTTGTTTTAAAAACCACCAGGTATAAATAAAAAACGGCCTTTTCAGGCCGCTTTTTATTTATAAAAATTCGTATGTTTAATAAGAATTCTCAATTTCAATCCAATCACCTTTGGTTCGGGCATAAATGGTATTATCATACATGGCCGAAACCTGTACCGGTGGCATGTAGAATTTTCCGGAATAGCTGGCGTTCAGCATTACCTTGAAGGTTTTCGTGCTGTTGTAGTACATGTCAAAATAGGTGTAAATTCTGTCGTCGCGAATGTCCTGATACGATGCATACGACTGATTACCCATATCGGTCTCAAACATACGGCTGTTGATGATTTCCCACCCTGACGGGAATAACTGTGACAAGGCCATGTTTTCGAATTTTGGCAGGTATTGCCCAACGGGTTGTATCTGCACAATGGCAATGAAATCGGTACCCTGAACAATTTTCAGCGGATCGAGCGGGGTACCGTCGAGGGTAGTGTAATTTACCTTCATGTCGATTTTCGAATTACCGGCTGTTTCGGTACCGTACTGTGGTATGTAAGATGTTATCACACGATAGTACACCAATTCGCTGCTTATGTTTTTCAGGCTGATGCTGTTCTGATGATATTCATCCATGGTAAACACCTGTTTATAAACGGGTTTAGTCGATTTTGCCGTAGAGGCTTTTCCGTTAACCGTAATCGAGCAGTTAATATTGCCTGTCGGTTTTTCTTTGGCTACATATTTTGCCATTGCAAGCAGCGAGAAAGCGGTGGTTTGTGTGCTGTACCAATTTTCGGAGCTCAGGTCCTCCGACACCGATAGTAAAAGTTCGAAGGCTTTTTGCTTTTCGCCCATCAGAATCAGGGTTTCCAGAATCATTGCCTTATCGCGCAGTGCCGAACCGAAGGTGCCGCCCATTTCGAGATAATCGGCTACTTTAGTTTCGAGTCCTTTGGTGAGTTGCAGGGCAACATCTTTTTTGCCGGCAATCATATAGGCAGCTGCCAGTCTCCATTTGGCTTCCTTGCACAATTTTTTGTTCTGCAGCATGCGGTTCATCGATCCTTTGTCGGCATTTCCCGATAGGGCAAGTGTATAGAGACGGTATGCCTGATCGATTTGAGAACTGTAGCCCTCGTCGATCCAACCCGAGGCTTTGGCCTTCTGATATTTCAGCCAGTTTTTCTTCACCTGTGCAGGCACCTGATAACCCATGCTTTCGGCTTCGAGCATGAAGTGACCGGCATAGCTGGTACCCCATGAACTTACACCCGCATAAGAACCCGGCCAGTAGGCGAAGCCTCCCGATGAATGCTGGTATTTCGACAGGTCTTTCAGGGTCGTGTTTATGTGGTCCTGAATGGCTTTTTTCTGTTTTTCATCAATATCTGACAGGTAGCTGAGATAGAGTTGCGGGAAAGCAGCCGAGGTAATTTGCTCGATGCATCCATGCGGATATTGTATCAGATACTTCAGGCGTTTTTCTAAATTGAGCGGCGGTATCGAATATACTTCGATGCTCAGTTTGTTGGTGCCGGCCAAACCGCGTGGGTCGAGTTTGATGTCGGCAGTTTTTCCGCCTGTGGCTATCCCTGTAATCACATCGGTTTGCTCCGAAATCGGGTAGCGTACATCAATTTCCATTTCATATTTTGCCGTGTGCATTCCCGACTGGGCAGTCACCTGTATTTTGGCCACACCTGTTTTTGTTCCTGCTTTTAGTTTAAACTGCACATACTGTTCGCCTTTCTTCGGGAAATTAATGGTCTGTGAAGCCGGTCCATCGAGTAAAATCAGGTCGTTGCAGCGTACCTGAACATTTACCGATTTCACAGCATTGTCCATGGCAAAAACGCTCACCGGCAGTACAACTTCCTCTTGAGGACCCAGCACGCGGGGTAGGGTACCCAGTAACATCAGCGGCTTGGTAACGGGAGTTGATTTTTCGGCAGAACCGTAGGCATTTTCATAACGCGCTACCACCATGGTCCGTACCGATCCTACATAGGCCGGTACTTTTATGGTGTGGGTGGCTGTCTTTCCTTTTTCGAGGTAGAAGGGACCAATAAACCGTACCATTGGTTCGAAACGGTTGGCTTTGAGTTCTCCGAGGCGTTCCTGCATACTGGCATCACCCCCGATACTAAGCAGTTTTTCGATGTCAACACCAAAAGCTCCGATCACATAATCGTACATATCCCAGGTGCTCACTCCCAAGGCTTCACGGCTGTAGAAATGCGACCAGGGATCAGGGGTTTTGTAGTTGGTGAGGTATAATATTCCCTCGTCGACTACTGCAATGGTATAAGCCATGGGGCGACCATCCTTTTCGCTGATTTTTATATTGAATTCGCTTTCTGATTTCAGTTCGTTGGGCATGCTGATTACCGGATGCAGGTGCGTAGCGGGATCCTCAACCACAATGGGTATTACACCGTACATCCTGATGGGATGGTCATTGTCGGTTTGATTGTGCGGTTGGAATAGGCTTACATTGATGAACACATTCGGAGCCATGTCGTCGGTAGCCTTAAAGGTATATTGGGTAGATCCATTGCTGGTTTCGGTCCAGAAGGTCTTCAGCACCTTAGATCCGTTTTCAATCGAAATTAATGCCCTGCCTTTTACTGATGGAATATTCAAAACTATATCTTCTCCTACAGCAAAAGTGTCTTTGTTGGCCGTAAGGTCAAGACGGTTAACCCCTTTTTCTGATGATTCATCATTGTAGCCATAGTCGTAGCTGCTCACATAGAAAGTTCCTGATGTGGAGTGTCCGCCTTTTTTATCTTCGAGCATCACGATAAAACTTCCATATTCGGTATCGGGTGTTTCGAAGGTGGCAGAACCTGAACCATTGGTGATTTTCACAGTTTCCCTTATAATCGCATTGTTGTAATTGGCTGATGCATAGTTGGTTTTGGTATTTTCATAATCGTACCACCAGGAGTAATTGTATTTGTAAAGGGTAAGTTCCAGATTGGTGGTTCCGCTGACTTTTTTACCATTGCGGTCTAATATCACAATGTCGAGTTTCTGGGTTGAACCGGGTTTAATATAATAGTTGTCTTCCTGTTCAGGCATGCGGTATCCGACATAAGTCGCGTAGGGGTGGTAGTCAATACCCTGTTCCACAATGCTGAAGTTTCCGCCCTTTTCGAAAACCTTGGCGGTGAGCTTGGCGTATAGCATTCCCGGAGCCTGGTTTCCAATACTCAGTGATACCGGTTGAACCAATTTACCGTTTTCGTCGGTAACTCCGTCGAATAGGGTTTGGGTGGTAAACTCAAAACGCTTGGTGAAATCAACAAAATTGTATTTTTCGTAGCCTTTAAACGATGTACTTGCATTTTCGAGACTGATGTTAAGTGTGGTCTTCAGGTCTTTGGCTACCGCACCATGCAGCCATAAAGCCGTTAAAGTGGCTATCACATCACCGCTTCCCGAAATGTACGGTTTGTCAAATTCAATTTTAATATTCAGGCGATTTGGTTTGATGGTTTCGATAGGAATTGATTTGGTGAAAACCTCGTTGCCCACCGTAATTTTTGCATAATAGTAGCCTGTAATAGCATCATCATCAGTTTTAAACCTGAAAGTATGGTAAGCATACGAGTTTTTACTTTGCACTTCGCGATATACCTGTTGTCCGTTTGGATTGGTAACCTCAAGCACAATGGGGTGGCCTTCTGGAATTAGCTTGTCCTTATCCTGTAAAATAAAACTCAGATAGATGGAATCGCCCGGACGCCAAACGCCACGTTCTCCAAAAATAAAACCTTTCGATCCGCCACCACTGGCACCGGATACATTAAATTCGCTGAGCGACAGACTATTGGCATAGTCTAAAGTAACATATGCTTTATGTTTACCATTGGAAGAAACCACAAAATGTGGTTTTTCGTTGGCCGGAATAGCTATTTCGACAATACCCTGAGCGTTGGTAGTCCCACTGGCAATTACCTGCATCTGATAGGAATAAACCGAAACATTGGCGTTGGCCACAGGTGCAGTCGAAATCAGGTCATTCACAATAGCAGTAATCGTGTTGCTTTTACCCTGCTTTACTGTCATACCGATATTGGAAGCCAGTATATTACGTGAAATGGCTTTTTTATGTCCGTAATAGCTGTCTTTGCACGGATCACCGCCATTATCGCCTTCCGATCCGGAATAATCATCGTAATAATATTCGTAATAATCATCGTAATCGTAGCCATACGAGTAGTCGTCATATCGTTCCCAGAAGTACTTGTCGTCGTCGTAATAATTCTCTTCACTTACGGTTTCTTCCTGAGCTTCTTCGCTTGCGGCAGGTTGATTACATGGATAAATCGAGTTCTTTTTTCTGAAGTTTATTTCGATGCGATAAATTGCACCGGGTTCTGTTTTTATCAGATCGTTCAGGTCGAGGGTGAAACGGTTCCATTTCCCGAAATCGGTAATGCCGCTTTGCGAAAGGTCAACGGTCTGTTGTTTAACGACCTTGCCCACACGTTCCAGTTGATAGCTTTCGTCGAGGGCATTGCTCTGCAGGAAGAATAAAATATTGTTTTCAAAAATTTTCGTAATCCTAACATCCACAGCTTTTACGTTTACTGCTTCGAACGGGAATACAAGTCCGGCTTCATTCTCAGGAAGGATAACACCGGTGTTAACAAGGCGCACAGCAGGTTTTAGCAGTTCGAAATGTAATGTTTTGGTAAGTCCGCCTTCAAATGCCTTGCCTTTCAGGTTTTGAATTCCCTCGTTTATCACAAGGTCATAATCACCGTTCAACCGCTCTTCAGGTATGAATTTAATAATGTTGTTCCTGATAACGTAGCTGCCGGCAATATCTTCGCCAATACTCACCAGTCCTTCGAGAAGCTGCTCGTAGAGAAGGGGGTCCGAAAACTGAATGATTACCTGTTGCTCCGGGAAGTTTTGAATTTGTACATCAATCACCGAGAATACACCCAGAGCAGGCATCGAATATTCGATATAGTCCTTTTTATTTAAGCCAATTGCTGAGCCATCAAGGTCGATGCGAAGTTTTTGATTTTTATCGGTCCGTTTTATTTTCTGTACCCTGAATTCGTACTTCAGGTCATCGGTTTTTTCGAACACAATACTTTGTGCCTGTCCCGAAACAGAAGCTGTAATCAGCTTTTTTACATTTTCTTCGGCTTCGGTATCAGCCAGCAGAATACTTCCAACAACTTCCTGTTCAGTGAAGTTTTCGAGGTCGGTAGTTATCAGTTCGTTGATGACCACATCGAAATTCTGTTGTTTTACCTTGATTTTAAAAACAAATTCTCTGAATTCTTTTGCAATATCTTTATCGATAGCTTTTAGATTGACTATCACAAAGTATTCCTGCCCCGAAACAAACGGTTTATCAGGTTTAAAAGAAATGGTATGGTCATCAATCCATGTCAGCTTGCCATTGATCCCGGGATCCAGCTCCATTAAATCATCAACAGGCTTTTTATCACCGGCTTTTTTAGCAAAACTTTCGGTAAACTGAACAATGATTTCTCCATTCTTCGAAATTACTCCACCCGAGTACGCCGAAATATACGGTTCAAACTTCAGGGGGTCCGACACCTCGAGCTTAGAATTTCCACCGAAGGCAATTATTGCAATATATACCAATATTGCCAGCACAACGGCACCGCCGATCCAGTAAATTAACTTTTCCCTTTTCATAGTTTAATTAAAGTGTTAGTAATAATAAGGAACTTAAAGACGCACAAAATCAAGTATATAAAAAAACAGAATAACAAAAGAAAAATATTATCAGCCGATGAATTCGTCTTTTTTCAGGACGCGTAATTTGATTCCTGACTTTTGATTGAATCCAACATAAATGGTGTCGCCCAGCGACAATTCCGACCTCAGGATGTATTCAGCCATGGCATCTTCGATGTATTTCTGAATAGCACGTTTCAACGGGCGGGCTCCAAATTGCGGATCGAAACCTTTTTCTGCAATATAATCACGGGCTGCAGTCGATATTTTTATATGATAACCGAGAGCCTCAACGCGCTTAAACATGCCCTTAAGCTCGATGTCAATAATTTTCCAGATTTCTTTCTTACCCAGAGAATTGAACATCACTACATCATCGATACGGTTGAGGAATTCGGGGGCAAATGCTTTTTTCAAAGCATTTTCGATAATACTGCGGTTTCGTGTTTCCTGACTGTCTTTGGTGGCTTTGGTATCGAATCCGACGCCTTTGCCATATTCTGCAAGTTGCCGTGTGCCAATATTAGAGGTCATGATAATAATCGTATTCCTGAAGTCGATACGCCTTCCCAGACTGTCGGTAAGCCGGCCTTCGTCAAGCACCTGAAGCAAAATATGGAACACATCAGGATGGGCTTTTTCAATTTCATCGAGCAGCACCACCGAGTAGGGTTTGCGCCGTACTTTTTCGGTAAGCTGACCACCTTCTTCGTAGCCAACATAGCCCGGAGGTGCTCCAACCAGTCTAGAAACACTGAATTTTTCCATGTATTCGCTCATGTCGATGCGTATCAGTGTGTCTTCCGAATCGAACAGGTATTTCGCCAAAACCTTGGCCAGCTGAGTTTTTCCAACACCGGTAGGACCTAAAAATATGAATGTTCCAATCGGTTTGTTCGGGTCTTTCAATCCGGCTCGGTTTCGCTGAATGGCCAAAGCCACCTTTTTCACTGCATCATCCTGACCAATTACACTGTCCTGAAGTTCAATGTGCATGTTGAGCAGTTTCGATCCTTCGCTTTGGGCAATGCGCTGCACCGGAACACCGGTCATCATGGCAACCACCTCGGCAACATGCTGTTCATCAACGGTTTCGCGGTTCTTGCTGATATCTTCGTGCCAACGCCTTTTGGCCATCTCAATCTTATTCTCAATTTCACGTTCCTTGTCGCGAAACGAAGCAGCCCTTTCGAAATTCTGGTTTTTAACTGCCTGCAGTTTTTCGGATTTTATCTGAACCAGTTCTTCTTCGAGTTTAATAATTTGCTCCGGCACGTTGATTGCCTTGATATGAACACGGCTGCCGGATTCGTCCAGGGCGTCGATCGCCTTGTCGGGCAGACTGCGGTCGGTAATGTAGCGAACAGTTAATTTTACACAAGCCTCGAGGGCATCCTGTGTGTAGATTACGTTGTGATGGTCTTCGTAGCGTTCTTTAATATTCTGCAGAATCGACAGCGTCTCGTCTTCACTGGTAGGTTCAACCATTACCTTCTGAAAACGGCGTTCCAGAGCTCCGTCTTTCTCAATATACTGACGGTATTCATCGAGGGTAGTGGCTCCGATGCACTGCAGTTCACCACGTGCCAGCGACGGTTTCAGCATATTGGCGGCATCGAGCGAGCCGGTAGCACCACCGGCACCAACAATGGTATGGATTTCATCGATAAAAAGAATGACATTGTTGGTTTTCGAGAGCTCGTTCAGAATGGCTTTCATTCTTTCTTCGAACTGACCACGGTATTTAGTGCCGGCTACAATACTCGCCATATCAAGGGTTATAACCCGTTTGTCGAAAAGAATATGTGATACTTTTTTCTGAACGATGCGTGCTGCAAGACCTTCGACGATTGCTGATTTTCCCACGCCGGGTTCGCCAATCAGCACCGGATTATTTTTCTTGCGGCGGCTCAATATCTGTGCAATACGTTCAATTTCGGTTTCACGGCCCACAATCGGATCGAGTTTACCTTCTTCCACCGCTGCGGTAAGGTCAACGCCAAATGAGTCGAGGGTAGGGGTTTCCGATGTTTTTCCCTTTTGCCCTGCAGAGCGCGAAGTACCCATGCCCGATGATTCTTCTTCGTCTTCATCATCGTCGTCGGGTAAAGAGTCAATCGGATCGATTTTTTCCAGATTCTCGCGTGCTGAATTGTAATCAATTCCCAGGCTATCGAAATATTGTGATACCGGATTGGGGATTTTTATCAGGCTTAGCAATAAATGACCCGAGTGAACCTCTTCGCTTTGCATTGTTGTGGCTTCAATCACCATAAAGCGGTGTATCCTTTCGGCTGTTTTACTGAATTCAACCTGCTCAACTTCTTTGATATGCATTTCGTTTCCGGGTTTTTTTACCCGTTTATCGATTTCACTTTTCAATTCTTTTAAGCTGATATTAAAGCTTTGAAGTACCTCAACGCCAAATGAATTTTCATCTCTCAAAATCCCCAGCAGTAAATGCTCGGGGCCTACTTGTTCGTTGCCCAGCCTTACCGCTTCCTCACGGCTATAGTTCAGCACGGCAACTACTTCCTTCGATAATCTCACATTACTCATACCTGTCTTTCTGTTTGCAACAAATGTACTAAAAAATTATTAAAATTAATTTCTGCAATAAGTGAGCCTTACATTCTATAACAGTATTTTTTATCAGAAAATTACAAAACAATTTATAAACATTTTTTGTTGAAAAGTTACAATCTGTTTATGATTCTTACATCACGAAAAAAACTAAATTTATGTGCTTTGTGTTCGTTAACCTAAAGTATTGAATATTAGATAATTAGCATTTTAACAACCTATATTGTATGCAGACAGAAGAGTTGGGTTCGAGAATTATTCCGGTAAATATCGAAGATGAAATGAAGTCGGCCTACATCGATTATTCGATGTCGGTAATTGTGAGCAGGGCTTTGCCCGATGTGCGAGATGGTCTGAAACCGGTTCAGCGCCGTATTTTGTTCGGGATGTCAGAACTGGGTGTTGTGTCGGGTAAACCCTATAAAAAATCGGCAAGAATAGTGGGAGAGGTGCTGGGTAAATATCACCCGCACGGAGACTCATCAGTGTATTTTGCCATGGTTCGTATGGCGCAGAACTGGTCGTTGCGCTATTGTCTGGTCGACGGACAGGGTAACTTCGGTTCGGTTGACGGTGACAGTCCGGCCGCCATGCGTTATACCGAAGCTCGTCTCTCGAAAATAGCAGAAGAAACACTCGCTGATATCGACAAGGAAACGGTGGATTTCACGCTGAATTTTGACGATACCCTCGAAGAGCCGGTGGTTTTACCCGCAAGGCTTCCCAATTTGCTGGTCAATGGTGCCAGCGGTATTGCCGTGGGTATGGCAACCAATATGCCGCCGCATAATCTCGGGAATGTGGTCGATGCCATTAATGCATATATCGACAACAATGATATCGAAATTTCGGAACTGACGAATCTTATACAGGCTCCTGACTTTCCAACCGGAGGTATTATTTATGGTTACGAAGGGGTAAGAGAAGCTTACGAAACCGGTCGCGGTAGGATTGTACTTCGTGCCAAATCCGAAATCGAAGTTGACTCGTCAGGGCGTGAATCAATTGTGGTTACCGAGATTCCCTATATGGTGAACAAGGCCGAATTGATAATAAAAATTGCGGAACTGGTCAATGAGAAGAAAATTGAGGGAATCTCGAACGTTAACGATGAATCAGACCGCACCGGGATGCGCATCGTGATTGAGTTGAAACGCGATGCCGTTGCCAATGTAGTACTCAATAAACTGTATAAATATACCTTATTGTCATCAGCTTTCAGTGTTAACAATATTGCCCTGGTGCATGGAAGACCCAGACTGCTGAACCTGAAAGAGCTGATAACTTATTTTGTGGAGCACCGTCATGAGGTGTTGGTGCGCAAAACCCGCTACGACCTTGAGCAGGCCGAAAAAAGAGCCCATATCCTCGAAGGATTGCTCAAGGCCATCGATTTTATTGATGAAGTGATTGCCATTATCAGGTCATCGGCCACGGTTGATGATGCGCGTACCCGCTTGATGGAACGCTTCGATTTTTCGGATTTACAGGCACGTGCCATTGTCGATATGAGACTCAGGGCACTGGTTGGACTCGAACGGGATAAAATTTTACAGGAATACAACGATTTGCTGGCAAAAATCGATTACTACAAACAGGTGTTGGCCGATCTAAGCCTGAGAATGAAAATTATTCGTGACGAAATGAGCGAACTCAAAGCCCGTTTTGCCGATGCAAGAAAAACCGAAATTGTTTACGCTTCCGAAGAACTTAATCCCGAAGACTTCTATGCTGACGAAGATGTGGTAATTACCATTTCGCATCTCGGTTATATAAAACGCACTCCGCTTACCGAATTCAGGGCGCAGAACAGGGGAGGAGTAGGGTCAAAAGGAAGCACAACCCGCGATGAAGATTTTATTGAACACTTGTATGTTGCCACCATGCACGACACCATGATGTTCTTTACCGAGTTTGGCAAGTGCTATTGGCTGAAGGTTTACGAAATTCCCGAAGGAACACGTCAGTCGAAAGGCAGGGCTATTCAAAATCTTATCAACATCGAACCTAACGACAATGTAAAAGCCTATATCAATACCAAAAACCTGCGGGACGAAGAATATGTCAAGAGCCGTTACATTGTGATGGTTACCAAAAAAGGCGTTCTGAAAAAATCCTACCTCGAAGATTATTCACGCCCGAGGGCAAATGGTGTTATTGCACTGAATGTTAGAGAAGACGACAGTTTGCTTACCGCAGCATTAATCGAAGACAGTGCCCCCGAAAATCCAAGATTTATTGTTATTGCTGCACGTAATGGGAAGGCGATCCGGTTCCCGCACACCATTGTACGTCCCATTGGTCGTACAGCTACCGGTGTTAAGGGGATGGAATTGACGGACGACGATGAAGTTATTGGTATGATTGTGGTTCAAGACGGGCAGGATGTGCTGGTGGTTTCCGAAAACGGATACGGTAAAAAATCAATGGTCGAAGACTATCGTATTACCAACCGTGGCGGGAAAGGAGTGAAGACCATCAATATCACCGAGAAAACAGGTAAACTTGTTGCCATTGTTGGCGTTTACGACAACAACCACCTTATGATAATCAACCGCTCCGGAATAACACTCCGTATTGCAGTGAACACATTGCGTCTGATGGCACGGGCAACGCAGGGGGTAAGACTTATCAACCTGAAAGATGATGATGCCATTGCTGCAGTTGCTAAAATTGAAGATGGCGAAGAGGAGGAAAAAAACATAAATGAATCTCCTGATGTGGATGCCGATAACATGCTTGTTGATGCCGACGATGATTTAGTTGAACCCGGATTGGATGATGAAGATGATGGTGAAGAAGCCGATGCGGAAAACGATGACGAATAAATTATTTCGCAATAACCTGAAGCCCGCACAAAAATGCGGGTTTCTTTTTATGTCCGACTTCTGATTTTGCAACAATTTCATAATCACTAATTCAATTTAAAGTAAAATTGCCGGCTTATTTGGCAAAGAATTTGCAAATTGGTTTTATTGTAATTAATTTTGAACCATATTTAAAAATTAGAATTATGAAAAAGTATAGTTTACTGCTGGGTTTAATACTGGTTGCCAGTGTCAGTTTTGGTCAGGGATCATGCAAGAAACATGTAATCAGTTGCTGGAGTTTCCTTCGCGATAGTTTTATTGAAGATGCAAAAACTTCTATCGATAAAGCCATGGATTGTGCCGATACAAAAGACTGGTATAAAACGTGGTGGTACAAAGGTCAGACATACCATGCACTGGGAGTGAGCGAGAAGCCAAAACACAAGGCATTGTGCAATGGTACCTGCCTCGACGAAGCTTTCGAAGCCTATCTGAAAGCCATGGTATTGAACTTTACCGACCCGGAACTCAAAAAAATCGATTTAAATACCGAAGAAGGCCTGATTAAATTTTATGGTGCCCTTAACAAAAGCGATGTAAAATTTGAGGATGACGAAGCATTAATCGATATTATCCAGAACAGATTACCCGGTCTGGCCAATGCTTTTATTAACAAAGGAGTGGATGCTTTCCAGAATTCCACCGATTACAAAAAATCGCTTGAATACTTCGAAAAAGCCATTCTGGCCAGCACACTTTCGATGCAGGTTGACACCCAGGTAATTTATTTTGCATCGCTGGCGGCCAAAAAAGCCAATGAATTCGACAAAGCCATACAGTATAACGAGGCCCTGATTCAGATGAAATTTGGCGCCAACGACGATGAAAGAGCCAATATATATCTCAGTCAGGCTCAGTGTTATGCCGCAAAAGGCGATACCGCCAAAATGATTACTACATTGCAAAAAGGCATCGAAAAATATCCTGCAAACAGTTTTAATCTGATTATTGAAACCTTCAACTATTATGTTAGCACAGGGCAGAATCAAAAAGCATACGAATATATCAGCATGGCTATCGATAAAAACCCTAAAGACCCGCAGTTCTTTGTAATCAGGGGAACCTTACTTGAGCAAATGAACCGCCGGGTAGATGCTTCAAAAGAATATGAGAAAGCACTGGAACTTGATCCGAACAATGCAGATGCAATCTACAGTATGGGAGCATTCTATTACAATCAGGCTGCCGACACCATTGCCTGGGCTAACGACAATATTCCTCCGACAGATTTTGCAGCTTACGATGCTGTGAAGGCTGCTGCCGATGAATTGTTTAAGAAAGCAGTGCCATTTCTCGAAAAATCGCATGCGCTGAATCCTAAAGATATCAATGTGCTGAATACATTGAAAACAATTTACTACAGGTTGGGGGATATTCCAAAACATGATGCCATCAAGGCAGAACTCGATGCACTGACACAATAGTTTTAAATTAAAAAGGGGAAGGAGAATTTGATTCTCCTTTTCTTTTCATTATTCAATTTAACATAATATTAATTATGGTAATTAATATTATATAATTGAAACACAACCGAAAATGCCATAAAACCATGTTTATAAGCTGCTTACAGTGCGTTTTACAAACCGATTTCGTCACTGATATTTTTCATGGCTCCCAGCGAGAGTTCAACAAATTCTTCCAAAGGAATTCCAATGTTTTCACATTCCATAATATGGTCGCGGTTAACACTGGCAGCAAATAATTTTTCTTTCATCCGCTTAACCACGGATTTACTTTTTACCGGAGCAATTTTTTTATCGGGATACACCAATGCTGTGGCGTGAATTAAACCTGTGATGGTTTCACCGGCTGCCAATGCATGCTGAAACTCGGTTATGCGCGGTTCTTTCGTAGCCATTTCGTTGTGCATCATTATTGCGTCGATAATATCTTCATCTATTTGTTGTTCCCGCAGAATTTCTACTGCTTTCAATCCGTGACACTCCGGGTTATCGCGGGTAATTTCAACATCGATATCATGCAGCAAGCCTGCCAGAGCCCATTTATCGGAATCACGGCCCAGGCGCTGAGCCAAGGCGCGCATCACTGCTTCAGCTTCGAGGCTGTGCACAATCATTTTGTCGCTTTCTACGTACTTTTTCAGTAATTGCAAGGCATTTGTGCGGTTCATACGCTGATATTTTTACTAAATTAATGATTATCAATCGAATGCATCATAAATACCAGGTGCATCATGGTTTTTGTGATTTCTCCCATGTATTCCTGTACGGCTTTTAAACTTCCCGGTAATGTGTAAACAATGCTGTTGCCCATTACGCCTGCAACGCTTCGGCTGATTAGTGCATTGGGTTTGTCTGCCCCGAATTTCAGCCGTATCATGTCCATAATCCCGGGTATTTCTTTATCGAGATGTTGTTTTACCACCTCTACAGTAATATCTTTCGGCCCAATTCCGGTGCCTCCTGTTGTAAACACAAAATCAAAGTTTTGCTCCCTGGCCATTTTCATTGCTTTGTCGAGCATTTCATCATCGTCCGGTATCACCGAATAGTCAATGGTTATATCATAATGTAAATTTTCGAAAAACTGCCTCAGGATGCCTTCAATAGCTGGTCCGCTACGGTCGTCGTATTCGCCGCTGCTTGCACGGTCGCTGAGGGTTATTAGCCGTATTTTAAACAGTTTTGGATAATAACGCAAGATATCACCGGGTTTCAGCATTCCGGGCCTGATAACACGGGCAAAAATACCTTCTTTGGGCATCACACAATTTCCTACTTCCCTGAAAATAGCACAGCTATGGCCATGGCATTCCTTTCCTATTTGAGTTACCTGCAGGCTTACTTCGTCCGAAATCAGCATGTCTAGAGGCTTACAGTGGTACAATTCCATGCCCTGTGTTGTAATATTTTCGGCAAATTCACCAAACGAAATACTACGTCCTGCCATTTCGGAGAATTTCTGAACGCTTTCATCGCCCAGCAGGCTGATCTGGCGATGCCATGAACCGGCATGGGCATCGCCAGGAATACCGTTTGCGGTAAGTTCGATGGTTTCGACCGGGTGTTTTATTGTCCCTTTTTGTTCCGAAATATTTACCGATAATACCTTAATATCAATTGGTTCCATTGTATAATATGAAGTGATTGTTTATAAGTTTTCTTTTAATTTTTCATCGAGTTTTATCATCTCGATGCACATATTTTTATCGACAGCCTTGCACATATCGTACACCGTTAGCAGCGCAACCGAAACAGCGGTAAGAGCTTCCATTTCAACTCCTGTGCGGCCCAGGCAGATTACTTCGGAACGCACTTCGATTCCGGTTTCAAAAATTTCACATTTCACCGATGCCTTGGTTATTTGCAAATTATGGCACAGGGGAATCAGCGTGGCAGTTTGTTTGGCTGCCTGAACACCAGCAATTTCGGCAACAGCAAGTACATCACCCTTTTTGTTCAGGTTTTCGCGCACCTGTTGCAGGGCTTGCGGCGATAAAACAATTCTACCACTGGCACGTGCCGTGCGTTTTTGCACTGTTTTGTCCGAAACATCTACCATGTTGGCTTTGCCCTGTTCATTCACATGACTGAGTTTGTTTTCCATATTAACCTCCTATGTTATAGAATTGATTTCTATGATTTACTGTGCCCTTGTCGGGTTTGTTTTGCATGGCCAGTTTGATGGCCTGATCAACGCCCAGTTCACGGATACTGAATGCCACATCGCTAAACAGGCAGGGCTTAATCATTCCCTCTGAGGTGAGTCGTAATCGGTTGCAAATGCTGCAATTACCCCCATCACCACCTTCCACATGCGAGAATATACCCTGTTTCAGATTCATCTGATGAATATAACGGATTTCGTATCCCATATTATCGGCAAATGCTTTTACCCCCAAGGCATCAGGCTCATCTGAGCTGCCTGAAACGACACAATTGAGTTTAATGGGTTTAAGTCCTGCCTGTTCGGCTGCAACCAGTCCTTTAATTACTTTGGTTAGCTCCCCTACCCTCGTAATTTCACGGTATTTGTCGGGGTCGCAGGTATCGAGGCTGACGTTAATACGCATCAAACCCGCTTCGGCAAGAGGTTTTGCAAATTCTGCCAGCAATTGTCCGTTGGTAGTCATCGATAAATCGCGGATTCCCCTGATGGCAGAAAGCATTCCGACTAAATCAACAATCCCTTTCCGCACCAGCGGCTCCCCTCCTGTTATTCTGATTTTATCGATACCCAGGCTTACACCTGCTGTTACCACCTCAACAATTTCTTCGAAGCTAATTATATCCGTATGGTTCAACATTGTAACACCTTCTTCCGGCATGCAGTAGCTGCAGCGCAGATTACACCGGTCGGTAACCGAAATGCGCAGATAGTTTATTTTACGGTTAAAACAGTCGTACATCTACCCTCTCTCCTTTCATCATATTTCCACGCCCCATCTCAACACAGGCTACTCCCGATGCTTCACTTACCGCAAAAATGTGTGCTGAACCATGGTAAGCTACAGGTATTACTTCGGCTTCCGGGGTAAGTATAACAGGTATGAACGCACTTCGGTCGCTGGTTTTTACATGTACATCATTGGCCCAGACCAGCTGAAATACTCTTTCAGTTTCAACCGAACCCATGCATGCCAACAGGAATGGTTTTACAAATACTTCGAAAATCACGAACGTCGATACAGGATTTCCGGGCATTCCAAACACATATTTTTCACCAATACGTGCAAAAACAGTGGGTTTCCCGGGTTTTATTGCAATCTTTTCGATGAGTATTTCGGCTCCCAGTTCCGCAAGTGCCTGTTTTACGAAGTCGTAATCTCCCATCGAAACGCCGCCGGTAATGAGCGTGACATCGTTTTCGGTAACTGATGTATTAATCCGTTTTTTTGTTTCATTAAAATCGTCTCCGACAATACCGTAATAAGACGCACTGACTCCTGTTGCCGAAAGCTGTGCCATCAGTTGTGGACCATTGCTGTTACGAATGCATGTGCCTTCGGGCAGTTTATCCGGTTCCACAATTTCGTCGCCGGTGGTTATCACCCCAGCTCGCAAATGCTCAAATACTTTTACACTGGCTTTTCCCATGGCAGCAAGGAGGCCAATGTGTTTGGGTAAAATGTGAGTCGATTTTTTGAGTACGATATCTCCTTTGCGAACATCTTCAGCAAATCGGGCAATATTGTCTGATGTTCTTTCTCCGGTAAAAAATACAATCCGGTCATCGTTTACCCGGCTGTCTTCGACCATGAAAATACAGTCGGCACCCATTGGAAGCCTTGCACCTGTCATTATTTTCAGGCAATGGCCGGGTTCTATCCGGTGTTGCTTGTCCTCGCCTGCTTTTACCACGCCGTCGATTATCAATCCATCGGCAAGATCGCAGCGGCGGCAGGCATAGCCATCTACAGCGGCTTTATCGAAAGCGGGCATGTTTACATCCGAAACAACATCTTCGGCCAGAATTCGATGAACCGAATCGTATAACGGGACCATTGTAGGCGTGGTTTCGAATACCTGACTTTTAATTATCTGTTTTGCTGTGCGGTAGTCAATCATACTGTTATACAATTAATGGCAGAAGCCTTGAAGTGTAAGAAAATATTGTCGTCAACATTCAGGTTCATCGATTTTACCGAATGAGCCGTAAGTTTAACGTAAAATGGCAATCCGGCATCAGCCGTTACTTCGGTGTAATCATGGTGTGATTCGATGAATTGAATTTTTGCATTGAGAACATTGCATGCCGACGAGGCAAATGCTTCACGGCTTATGATGATGTCTTCCGACCTGATTACAATAAAGCAGTTACCCAAAGAACAACCATCGGCTACTACTACCTTGAGGGTTGCGTTCGAAAATACTTTCTTCCCGTTTAGTTCTGCAATCTGTCCCTCATAAAAATTTCTGAATCCGGCAAATCGGGCTGCAAATGCCGAACGTGGATTACGGAACACTTCTCCGGGACTCCCGGTCTGTATTATTCTGCCCTGCTCTATTATTCCGACGCGGGTTGCCAGCAAGGCCGCTTCTTCGTAATCGTGTGTTACGTGAATTATTGTCTGACCCTGTTTGTTGAGGTTTCTAAGCAATTGTCTCATTCCCGAACGTAATTGCACATCAAGCGATGCCAGAGGCTCATCAAGCAGCAGAACATCAGGTTTCAGGGTAAGAACACGCGCTAAAGCAACCCGTTGCATTTCACCGGCAGATAATTTTGCTGGGTATCGTTGCAACAGATGGCTTATTCCCGTGAGTTCAGCAAGTTGAGCCACCCTAAGAGCTATTTCTTTCTTTTTATACCGGCGTATTTCGAGCGGATAGGCAATGTTGCGGGCAACACTCATGTGGGGAAATACCGCAGAATCGTGAAATACCATACCTGCATTGCGTTTTTGAACGGGTTTGCGGGTAACATCCTCCGAATTTATTGTAATTATTCCCATATCAGGTTGAATGAATCCGGCAATGCAGCCAAGCAGCAGGGTTTTCCCTGACCCCGAATTTCCCAGTAGTACAAAATATTCACCTGCTTCAATTTGCAGATCAATATCAGCGAGGGTAAACGAACCAAATTTCTTCGATATGTTATGCAGTGCAATCATTCGGTGCTTTTATTGGAAAGATATCGCAGCAGGGCAAAAAATACCAGACACACAAGAATGAAAACCACAGCCACCGGCCGGGCGTATGCCAGCCCGAAAGCTCCGAAGCGTTCGTAAATCATTACAGGTGTTATCATCGGATGGTATGCAACAATTACTACTGCCCCAAATTCGCTCATTCCGCGGGCAAACATCATAATAAACCCCGACATGATGCTGCGCCATGCCAAAGGTAAACTGATTGTAAAAAACACCCGTGCAGGTGATGCCCCAAGGTTCAGTGCAGCTTTCTCGTATTTTTCGGGTACGGCTGCAAATCCATCACGGGCTGCGTTTATCAGAAATGGTAAACTTACAAAGGCCATGGCGACAACAATACCCGCCGGGTTGCTGACAAAACTGATTCCGATACTTTCGCCGAGGCGCCCCAGCATGGTGTCGCGCGAAATAAAGCCCAGCACAGCGATACCCGCTGCCGAATGAGGTATAACTATGGGAATGTCAATGATTGCGTTTACCAGCCCTTTAAACCGAAATTTTTTGCGTGCCAGCAACCAGGCAAATGGTACGGCGGCTGCGGCAAAAATCAGTGTGGCTGCCATCGATGTCCAGAGTGTCAGTCCAATACTGCGGGTGACTTCTTTATCGGATATTGTGTGAAAAAATTCGTGTTTGCCGGTTGCAAAGAACATACCCAGCAAGGGAGCAGCAATAAAAAGCAATACCAATGCGCCCAGAAGCCACAAAAACAAATGAAATATTGAAACCCTGTTGTACACGCCCATTATTTTCGTGGTGCAAATATAATCAATTCGTTCGAGTTGGAAAAGTTGATTTGTTTTTCAGTTTAATAGTGTTAAAACCAGTTACACTCTGATTATTTCAACCCGGAAAATTCAGGATAACGCTGTTCTAATTTTTGTTAACGAAAATTCTTGGCAAATTTTTTTAGCGGATCGGGAATGTGCTTGTATGTGTCACTGAAAGCAGGCACCAGACTATTTTGTCCATGTTTAAGAAATATTTTTTGTCCTTTGTCAGGGTCGAGTAAATATGCAGCAAACTCAACAGCCAGTTCTTTTTCGGTAGCAGTAAGCGGTATTGTTATTCCGTAAACCATCGATTCGCCTTTCTCAACGATTTTTTCATCCGGTGTTTTTCCGGCAACCTCAACCTCAACCGTTTGATATAGGCTGTCGAGTTCCGGATTTCGCAGGTTCACTTCATCGGGCAGTTCAACATAGTGTAAGCCATGCTGGATGGCAACCGACTTATATAAAAAAATGTAATCAACCACGTTCTTTTCGAGCAGTGCAATTAAATCGGTTTCCTTGGGCCTGATATGCTCGGTATGTCTGCTAAGGAGTGTGTTCGCCATAGAGGGAACCCTGTAATATTTTTCAGCCAGCTTAATGCACAGAACAGCCCGTGAGCCGCAAGGATCACTGTCGGGGTCCGAACGGGAATACAATACATCGTCGCGTAATAAGATATTGAAACAGTTATCAGAATTTATTTCATCAGCATAACGTGATTTTCCGGTATACACCAGAGCCATTTCGTTGCCTGCAAAGTGAATATTCCAGCGGGCATGCTCCGGAATCAGTATCTGATCGATAACCCGGTAGTCAGCCGATATGAATACATCGCAGGGTGAATTCAAATCAGCAACACGCCTTGCTCCTGCTTTACTTCCCCATGCTTCGGTTTCGATGATTACATCAGGATGAATGGCCATAAATGAGTCTGCAATTTCCTTTACCGGAATACTCACACTACCCGCATGGATAATTCTTAATTTTCGGTTTGTCCTGCCTGTTGTGCACGACACCAAAAGCAGGATGAATACAAAAACCGCAATTAAATGCCACCAATTATTAGTTATCCTCATAAGCCATGCGTTATGATTAAAATTGCAATTCGAATATCTTAAAAAAGCCGTGCGTACACGGCTTTTCGTAATTATTTATACAGACAGCGGTACGAAGTGTCTCCGTCCATCTTTACCTGAAATTTCACGTCTTTCGGAACCACAAAGGTTTCGAATTCGCCATAGGTTTTCCACTCAGTTTCACCGGGTAGCATAACGCTCATTTTACCACTGGTTACTGTCATAAATTCAACGGTAGAAGTACCGAAAACATATTCTCCTTTTGCCATAACACCCACGGTGCAGGGGCCTTCGGCAGTTTCGAAAGCTATCGATTTTACTTTACCGTCGAAATATTCATTGGTTTTAAACATAACTAATAAGTTTTAAATTATTCCTGATGGTCTTTAATCACTTCAATCAATTCGGGTAAATCCATTCCAAGATTTTTAAGATGTTCTATTTTGGGAACACCATTTTTTGTCCATCCCCTGCGCAAATACACTGCATCGAGCAGTTTTTCGTAGCGATCTTCGCGGTACTTGCGGGTAATAGCCATTTTCTCTTCGGTTGATTTTCCCGTCGGATCAATGCCGATAAGCTCTTTCATCTGCTTATCATAGCGTTCGGCTCTCGATTCGTATTCTTCTTTGGTAACAGGTCCGGCAGCGCGGTATGGCTGTGCGTCGTGTTTGCGGGTTCCATAACCCCGGCGCAGGTTAAAAATGCGCTGGAAGTTATATACCCTTTCCGATTGACGGATGAGTTCGTGTTTGTCGATATTTAATCCGGTAACGGCATTGAAAATGGTCACATAGTTATCGAGGTGTTCGGGCACTTTTGCCGGTTCATCAGCTGTTTTGTTACTTTCGGGTTCCACGTCGTTCCATGGAAGTTTACAGAATCCTACAAGGCCGAACCATGTACGGAACATGGGAAAATAGTGCAATGCTTCGGCTTTATTCTCGAATGTTGGAATCTGGTTGTTTACCATATCCATAAAAATGAGCCAGGCTTCGTCATGTTGCGGTCCTTTGTTGGTCATGGCATAACCACCCTGCTGAGCCAGCGATTCCTTCGAAACATACTGCGAATACTCAAGGCCTTTGTTTTCCATGCCGATATCCTGAAGGAACTGAGCGTCGCCCCAGCCATTAGCTATAAACATTTCTTTCATTTTGCGGACACCCATTCCGGCAACCAAACCAAAACCTTCGCCACGAGCCAGTTGGTGCAGTAATTCCATGGCAGCATCAGCATTTCCGAAGTCTAGCTCCAGTCCTCCGGTTCTTTCTTTATTAAGAATGCCGTTTTCGTAGCATTCCATTACAAAACCAAGAATAGTTCCCCAGGTGATGGTGCAAATTCCATAGGTATCGCAGTAGAAATTGGCTTCGATGGTGAAATCGGGGCTGAATATACCGGCGCAGGAACCGAGCGAAGCGGCTGTTTCGTATTCGGGTCCGTCAACGGTTACTTTTTGACCTTTATAAGGGCCTGTTTGCAATTCGTAATTGTCGACACTTTTGGCGCACGACATGTTACAGCCAATCCAGCAACCGTCTGGCATACCTTGAGTGAACAGACTTTTGTATATTTCGCTGTGAACATTCCCTGCATCGGGATGAGAGCCAAACTTGAAGTTATGCGTCGGAAATAGGTCGTAATCATTCATGATGTTTGTGAGGTGCGCCGTACCAATTTTGCGCATCTGGCATTGTTCATCATCAAAGTCTTTCATTTCTTTATTGAAGCGTTTGCCACGTTCGGTGATGGCTGCCAGGTCAACAACATTATTGAGGTTCCCTTTAACACCTTTAACTTTTGCAACTATGGCTTTAATTTTCTTATCACGAAAAACAGTTCCAATACCTCCCCTGCCTGCCTGTTTTAGTCTGGCGACTTTGCGACGCGGATCCCAGAAGGTGAAATTCAGCATGCCAATTAAAGAATGGTCGGCTGCTGTACCTGCCGATACTACGGCGACATTCATTTTGTCTTTTTCGTCTTTGGCAAACATTTCGGTGAGCTCTTCGCCCAGTATGTGGCTGTCGATGGCTTCGAGCGGTGCTTCAAAAATCTGCACGGTTTCACTTTCTTCATCAATAAATATAATTACTTCTTTATCGGACTTTCCCTGAATTTCGATGGCATCGAAACCGCAAAATTTCAGAAACGGACCGAAATAACCACCTACATTGCTGTCCATCACCGAATCGGTCTGTGGCGAAATGCTGACTACCAACGACTTGCCTGCACCCGAATACTGTGTGATACCGCAAACCGGACCACCCGAAATCACTATTTCGTTTTCGGGGTCGTTCCATTTAGTATCTGGTTTTGTGGCTTCCCATAATAACTTAAGACCAAAACCCTTACCCCCGATGAATTTGTCTTTCATCAACTGTGTAACTGGTTTTTCGGAAATCGTATTATTTCCAACATTTACATACAAGGTACGGTTGTTGTAACCTTTGTCAATCGGTGCCCATGTGTACTTGTATTCAACCAAAGTTTTGTGGGCTTTTTTTAAGTTTTCGATGTTCATATTTTGAAGTTAAGTTTAATTTACATCAGCAGACAAACTTAAATAATAATTACAAATTTTCATAATTGGAAAACATGATTTTAATCAAATTGCAGCATGTTGCAAGTCGTTTTAAGAATGTCTTTATTTTCAGGGATCATATTAAATCAATCATGAAATTCTTATTTTTGCTGTATAAATTAGGAAGATTGATACAAAGAACTTTTGAACAGATTGCAGCATTATTAAATACCTGTAAGGTAGGTATTGCCGGCGCCGGAGGTTTGGGGTCAAATTGTGCTGTTGCCCTTTCCCGGATTGGTATTGGCGAACTGGTTATTGCTGATTTTGACGTGGTCAATGCTGGGAACCTGAACAGACAATATTTTTTCAGGGACCAGATTGGTAAGAAAAAAGTGTTTGCCCTCCGAGATAATATCCAGAGGATAAACCCTGATTGTCAGGTGTTTGCACACGACTTGAAAATTTGTGAAGAACATGTTTTTCCATTATTTTCAGGTTGTGATGTGATCGTTGAGGCTTTCGATGCCGCCGACCAGAAAAAGATGCTTGTGGAAGCCTGTATTACACGGTTGCCCAATATTCCCCTGGTTTGTGGTTCAGGCTTGGCAGGCTATGGAAGCAATAACAGTATTACCACACAGCAATGGGGAAATATTTACATCTGTGGCGATCAGAACAACGAAGTGAGCGAAACACTGCCTCCCATGGCTCCTCGTGTTGGAATTGTGGCCAATATGCAGGCAAATCAGGTGGTTGAAATTCTATTACAAAACAAATAAATCATGATAATTACACTGAATAATACCCAAACAGAATTCGATTGTGAAAAATTGAGTATCGCTGATATTATTGAACTGAAAAGCTTTACGTTTAAAATGCTGGTGGTTAAGCTCAACGCTAAGCTGATTCTGAAAGAAGATTTTTCGAATACTTTCGTTACCGACGGCGATAATGTGATGATTCTCCATTTGATTTCAGGAGGTTGATAAGGATGAAGTAGAACTTTTAACAATCATTGTAACAAATTGAAATTTAAATGATTGTTATCAATAAATTATTTTAATTTATTCTTCTTTCATCCTGCTCCGATAGTGCTTCGAATCGCCTGATTCATGATATCCTATAACTGATCCGGTCAGGCTAACCCGGGTTTCGAGGCAGTTGACGCAGTCTTCGGCATCTTCGTCGGTACAAGGCTTGTTTTCGTAAAGCAAATAGTCGTTACGATATTTACGGGGAGTAATATTGGGCATTATAATGTTGGCCCCTGCCAGAATTCCCTTTTCTCTGCCTATTTTATCGATAGCCTGCAGTGCGGTTGTCGATGCAATATTAATGTCAGGCATAAGCAGACGTAGTAGTGCAATCATCTTCAGACTGAGGTCGAAGCGTTTTTCAAGCGGCATCAGGTCGGGATCAGCACCGGATAACGGAGTATCGCTGTGTCCGATGAACGGCCCCATACCACACATGTCGATGTCGGTTTGTTTCATAAACAACAGGTCGTCAGCCATGTTTCCAACTGTCTGAAAAGGCAGGCCAATCATAACACCAGTGCCCACATGATAACCGATTTCCCGAACACGTCTGATACAGGCAAGTCTTTCGTCGTAGCTGTGCTGGGCGTCGTTGGGGTGCAAGCGGGAATATAGTTTACGGTTGGAGGTTTCTATTCTGATAAGATAACGCGAGGCTCCGGCATCGAACCAGCGTTTCAGTGTTTCAAGTGGTTGTTCACCAAGCGATAAGGTAATGGCAAGACGATTATCGCAGCGTTGTAAGATTTCTTTAATCAGTTTTTCGATGTTCTGAGTGAAAACATTCGAACTTATTTCACCGGCTTGCAGTACAATCGATCCATAGCCTTTTTCGTAAGCAAACATTGCCGACTCGATTACTTCTTCATCCGTAATGGTATAGCGGCCGGTTTTATTGTTGTCGCGTCTGATTCCGCAATAGTAACAGTTTTTAGAACAGATATTTGAATACTCTATCAAACCACGGTAATGCACCTTGTTGCCAAGTAGATCTTTTTTTGCCTTATGGGCCGCCTCAAATAGTTTTCTTCGCTCCTCACCTTCGCTGTTGAGACAATACACCAATTCCCCGTGCGTAAATTGTTTTTTACTGATAATCTCGCTTATCATAGGCTCTTGATTACAAATATTTAACCGATCCAACGTGTTTTTGTTCACTTTTTCACTTTTGCTGAGCTCCGGTTAAGCCAGTGTTTTTTTAATGAAGTGAAAGTTTAATATCCGCGTTTATATGCTGTGTAATTCAAGAATTTAAGCTTGAATACATGAACGTTGTTTAAAGCCGGGGCATTATACTTAAAATCATCTTTAGGACTAAATTTTTTCATCATGGAATTTAAAGCAATGATTTTTTCGTCGTTGTCGGTAACCATTTCGGCCTGCCCGTTTACAATTACCGAACGAAACTTCATCGAGTAACTGCAGGCCACATTCTCGTGCCGTATATTTAGTGCCGCATCCGTGTAAAACACAGCTGATATTTCGGGATTGTTTTGCAATAATTCAACTTTTTTACCGAATGGTGCACCATGAAAGTAAATGTATTCTCCTGTAAAACCGAAATTCATCGGAATTGCATAGGCTTTATTACCATCGGGAATGGCCAGTGTGCAAACTTCAGCTTTTTCGAGAACCATCCTTGCCTCTTCGTGACGGGTTATTGGCAGCTTGTTCATAACTATTCATTTAATTTTTTCTTAAAAATACAAAAAGCTTTAGTAAATTTGTATGCTTACTGAACATTTGCGAAATTAAATTGTTTTAAAACCATAACCACAAAATTCTTTTAATTATGTTGACAAAAAATATCGAAAAAATCCTGAATGAACAGGTTGAAAAAGAAGCGTATTCATCATTTTTGTACTTATCCATGGCTGTATGGGCACAAACCAATAAGCTCAATGGTACGGCAGCCTGGTTATATGCTCAGGCCGAAGAAGAAAAAATGCACATGCTTAAGTTTGTTGGATATATCAACGAACGTGGTGGTAAAGCCGTGATTCCGGCAATAGAAAAAGCACCCGAAAAATGGGCTGATGTTCATGTTCTTTTCGAGGAAGTTCTTAAACACGAACAATATATCAGCGAAAGCATCCACAAGATTGTTGCCATGGCCGTTAAAGAAAACGATTATGCAACTCAAAACTGGGTTCAGTGGTTTGTTACCGAACAAATCGAAGAAGAAGCCAGTGTAAATAACATTCTCGATCGTTTGGCGCTGCTGGGCAAGGACAATGCAAGCCTTTATATTTTCGACAGGGATGTAGTTGCTATGAGAGCTGCTCAATAATATTCTAAAATTTTTTAAAAACTGCCTTTGGGCAGTTTTTTTATTGATTTATTTTAGTATTTCTGTACTTTAATTTTTATACAATGATTTTCACACCACAAGAGTACAAAATTCCCGATAAAAGGATGCAGCCTTTTATTGATGCCGAAGAGATTGAGCATTTTCTGGAAATTACACGCAATCCTTCTCCCGAGCGTGTTCGCGAAGTCATCAACAAATCGCTGAATAAAGAGCGACTGAGCTTGGAAGAAACCGCCGTGCTGATTAATGCCGACAACGAAACATTAATCCGCGAGATTAAAGACGGAGCCCGTACCTTAAAAGAAAAGGTTTACGGCAACCGAATCGTTTTATTTGCTCCACTGTATATTGGCAATAAGTGTATTAATAATTGCCGCTACTGCGGTTTTAAAGCCTCCAATAAACAGGCAGTGCGGCGCACGCTTACCGACGATGAATTGGTGCAGGAGATTGAAGCTCTTGAAGATAACGGTCAAAAAAGGCTGATTCTGGTATATGGAGAACATCCGGCCTACTCGCCCGAGTATATTGCCCACACGGTGAAAATTGCCTATGGGGTTAAAAAAGGCAATGGCGAAATCCGGCGGGTAAATATCAATGCGGCTCCTTTAGAAATTGAAGGGTTTCGTACGGTTCACGAAGCCGGCATCGGGACATATCAGATTTTTCAGGAAACCTACCATCCCGAAGCCTATAAAAAATATCACCTTTCCGGTCCTAAAAAGGATTACAATTACCGGTTAACCGGTCTCGACAGGGCTCAGGAAGCCGGTGTTGACGATGTAGGTATCGGTGCCTTGTTTGGTCTATACGACTGGCGATTCGAGGTGATGGCACTGGTGCGTCATACAAATCATCTGGAGGCATGCTATCATGTGGGTCCTCATACCATTTCGTTCCCGCGTATTAAGAGTGCTCTGGGTCTGGATCTCGATCCGGAATACATTGTTGATGATGATGTTTTTGTGCGTATTATCGCTATTCTACGTCTGGCAGTGCCTTATACGGGCTTAATTCTTACGGCACGCGAAACAGCCCGTGTTCGCGATGAAGTTATCAGCTTTGGTGTTTCTCAAATCGACGGTGGAACCAAACTGGAACTGGGTAGTTATTCCAATAACCTGAACGAAGATCAGGATTTAAACCGCGAGCAGTTTGCTATAAACGATACCCGGTCGCTGGGTGAAATTATTGATGAACTGATTGATAAGAAATTCTTACCTTCGTTTTGTACCGCATGTTACCGCAAGGGTCGTACCGGTGAGCACTTTATGGAATTCAGTGTTCCGGGCTTTATTAAGCGTTACTGCTCTCCCAATGCCATTCTCACACTCGCTGAATACCTTTGCGACTATGCAACCCCGCAGGTGGCCGAGAAAGGATGGAAACTGATTGACGAAGAATTGCTGAAGCTTGAGGGGTATCGTAACCTTGATGAACTGAAAAAGCGAATTGAACAAATAAAAGCCGGTAAGCGCGATTTGTATTTTTAACTAAATCTAAAACCTATGAACGAATTAATAATTCTCGGCATCAACGTTAAAGACCGCATCAAAGAAGCAGGGAAAACACAGAAGGTACTTTCGGCGCACCGACAGATCATTAAAACTCGCATGGGCTTTCACGAAGTGAATGAACTTAAATGCAGCCGGAATGGTTTAATAATACTTGAAATTCAGGGTGGCCAAACCGAATTACAGTCGCTTTTTAATGATTTAAACGAAATTGGAGGCATCGAAGTGAAGCAGATGCGATTTAAAGCCTGAACACTATGAAACACGAATACGAAATAATTGGCATATTTATCAGGAAGCCTGATATTGCCTACGATGAAGTGCAAAAACTGATGACCGGTTTTGGATGTATCGTCAGAACCCGGTTGGGAATAAACCGTGAAGAACTGGGCGGTGGCATTATAATCGTGGATATTACCGGTGACGAAGAACAAAAACAGTTGTTTCGGAGTAAGTTGGCAGCATTAGAGGGTGTCGAAGTTCAGGAAATGATATTTTAATTTTTATGTCGAAAGTAATCGCTATCTCCGAAGCTGTTGGTATTGCGCTGCACAGCATGGCTCTGGTGTCGCGTTCGCGCCATCCGTTAAACGCCACACAAATCACCGAAATTACCGGTTCGAGCAAGCACCATATAGCTAAAGTGCTGCAACGACTTGTTAAAGCAGGTTTACTTAAATCGTCGCGTGGTCCTGCCGGTGGATTCTGGTTGAACAAAAACCCCGAAAACATCACCTTGTTGGACATTTACGAAGCCATCGAGGGAAAACTCGAACTGGGAGCCTGTCCTCTCGATTACAGGGAATGTGTTATGGGCCAGTGCATTTTGGAGTGTATTGCAAGTTCTATCGGGAAAAATTTCGAGCAGCACATGCGTTCAACCAACCTGGGAGATGTAAATAAACTGAATTTCAAACCATTCAACCTACAATCCTAAATCGAGCTGTTGCATCAGGTTGTTGATTTCAGGTTTCTTATTAATCATATATTTCAGCTTTTCTTCGTCGGTATAGAGCAGTCCTTCGCCTGTATCGGGTAATTCGGCTATCTGCAACTGAATTTCGATATTCTTGTTGTTTAACTGCACTTTTATGAATTGAAGCAACTCGGGTTTAATGGTTTCAACCATGTCGAGCAAACCCTTGTTCGCAAGGGTGATTTCGAGGATGGCCTCACGAAGAATTACCGGTCGGGTGTTTTTGAAAAGCTGATGCAGACGAGGTTTTTCCTCAAGCTTAAGCGAAAACTGGTCCCAGACATGACTGAGTTTGTCATTGTCGAATGCATCTTCGCCGGTCACCTCTGTTTTATCGCTGGTGCTTGCAACTTCGTTTTGTGTGGCTGATGTGCTTTGCTTTCCGATGTTTTTAATCGAAAATGCCGACATGGTGGGTATGGTTGTGCTTCCGTTTTGCACTACTGTAGTTGGTGGTGTAATCAGGGGTTCTGTTGCAGGCGCAGGACGTTCTGCCTGAGCAACAACCGGTTCCGGTTTACTATCGTTGGTGTTGACAGTTTTAGGCGTTTCGGGTTCAGCTGTCACGGGTTTATGTTGTGCAAGTGGAGCTGTCTGCGGAGTTGGTTTACTCGCCTGTGTTGCCTGCGGATATTGCTTTGCCGGTTCGGCAGCCACTACCTGTGGCCTTTCTGTTTTTACAAACGTGGGTGAACCTGCCTGCGATATTTTGAGGAGGCAAATTTCGACCAGCAGTCTTTTGTTACGAACGTTTTTATACTTATAATCGGCCTCGTTGGCTAACTCGATGGCTGAAAAAAGAAAATCAACCGGGCATTCCGACGACAC
>JAKQPY010000181.1:0-9850 GCA_029564465.1 Bacteroidota bacterium
CACCACCGCCTGGATTGAATACGAATCTATACAATCCGATATTTTTGATCATCTGTATTCCACAGCAGCCTTTTTCGATATCAGAATATTCCAGGAGCCGGGCGGGAAAGACTTGTCTGCTGCATTCTCTCAAGTCGTCAAGGGAGCTTCTAAGCAACCTTGACCGGCTTCGGCAGCAATTCCACCTTTGCACATCCGAATACCAATCACGCGGCCACATTCCACTGTTGCCATTGTCCCCATTAAAGTCGAAATCGAGGAAAACCCTCATCCCTTTCGGTACTTTTCCCCGTAGGAGAACACCTAAAACATATAACCCTGATTATCAGAGTGTTATTTAGATTTTAGCAGGAATTTAACACCAACTTCGCCTGGTTGTAATCGTTTTCTTTTTTGGCTTCCCTACTTTTGCATCACTTGAGATAGGGATATTTTATTTATTGTTTATTCATTAAAAATGAGATTTACGACCAGCCTTTTAATCCTTTTAATAGCACTTTCTACCGTAACTAAATCTTGTGAAAAAAATAGAGATGAGGACATTGTTCATGAACTTGATGTAAGTTTTGAACTGCCCGCCTCCATAGATATTTATGAAGGAGCAGAATATGCATTTAAGGCGAAAGATGGCAAGCTTCCGGAGATTTCCGACCAATTTTTTTTAAAAAAAGGCGTATTACACGTATTCCCTATTGTGGATGTCAGTGCCAACAGCTTTACCGTCAAATTTAACGATGTTCCGCAATCAGACAGCTATTCGGTTTATATAAAGCGAGGTGAGAGAAGAAAACTTATTGGTACTGTTTATGTAAACATTGTCAGTAAGATTTCCGGATTTGAGCCCGATAAGGATACCAATTTGTATGGCGTTGTTTCCTCCAATGGAGAAGGGGTACCAAATGTTGTGGTGTCGGATGGAATTGATGTAACTGTTACGGACGGGAACGGTATCTATCAGCTTGCTTCATCCAAAAAACTCGGCTATGTGTTTCTTTCCGTACCAAGCGGATATGAAGCTCCTTCCAATGGCGTATTGCCCGCAATCCACCAACAATTAAGAGGCGATATCAATACTCTAGAACGTATAGATTTTACACTGAACAAGCTTAACAGAAGTCAGGATAATTTTACGTTACTCACTTTTGGAGATATTCACTTGGCCGACCGTACGGGCGATTTGGCACAGTTTAGAGATTTTGCCAAAGATATTTCTACTTATATAAATTCTACGGGAGATAAACCGATATATGCCGTAACCTTAGGCGATATGACTTGGGAACTTTACTGGTACTCAAGAAATTTTGGTTTTACGGAGTACATAAATACGCTGAACGAACAGATCAAAGGATTGCAGATTTTTCAATGTATGGGAAACCACGACAACGATTACAAAGTATTTTCCGATTGGGAAGCATCTTCTAAATATGCTTATCAAATTGCACCGACGTATTACTCGTTCAATATAGGAAAGGTTCATTTTGTTGTTCTTGATAATATAGATTGTTCGGATTACGACGGCACCACATCCCGAAGATACAAACAACATATCTCCAATGAACAACTAAACTGGCTTCGTAAGGATCTTTCTTACGTGGACAAATCAACACCCATCATAGTAGTAAAGCATATACATGTTTTTTATCCTTCTTCTACCACTTCATTTAGGATAGATCACGATGAACAAAACGTCAAAGCTTTATTTGATGTTTTAGACGGTTATAAAACGCGTTTTATAACGGGGCACACTCATACTATGCATAATGTAACTCCCGATGATGGTATTACGGGTAAATATAATATATATGAACACAATGCAGGAGCAGTATGTGGTTCTTGGTGGTGGTCGGGACATTTAACTCCCGGCATTCACCTCGGACCCGACGGTTCGCCGGGTGGTTTCGGTGTGTGGAATTTCGAAGGCAGTGATGTTAACTATGTTTATAAAGCAACAGGACATCCGGAGAGTTATCAATTCCGCGCATACGACCTGAACTCTGTTTCTTTCTCACTGGCGGATATACCGAACTGTCCTTTGTCCGTTCAGAGTAGTTTTAAAAAATACATCGAGACATTTCCGGAAAACAGCAACAACGAAGTGCTTATAAATATTTGGAACTGGAGCAGAAATTCATCTCTCAAAGTGGTAGATGAGCGGGGTAAAGAACTTGGTTATACACAGGTTACTACCTATGACCCGCTTCACATTTCGGCTCTTACCATACCTCGATTTAATAATGCAAATATCACATCGGAACCCTACTTTACGAGTTCACTCTCACCACACTTTTTCAAAGTGAAGGTTGACGATGCTGATGCTGACCTAACGATTACATTTACAGATGAATATGACAATTCATGGACCGAAAAAATGCAACGTCCGAAAGCCTATTCTGTTGAAGAATATCGACGTAAATAATCAAGGATAATAGTTTCATTATACGTTAAAATCTATTTTTATGAGAATTCTTAATTTTATTGTTCTCTCTGTTTTTATGCTGGGAGGGATAACTCTCTACGCTCAAAACAGAAATATATCGGGGAAAATCCTTGATGCACAGGAACAGCCGCTTATTGGTGCAGCCGTCGTGATAGACGGTACTACCCAAGGAACCGTAACTTCTGTTGACGGCACTTTCTCTATCAAAGTACCCGGTAACGATGTGGTTTTACACATTACCAGTCTGGGTTTTATCCCGAAAAAAGTAACTGTTCCTGCCGGCAAAAACAACGTAACGATTTACATGCAGGAAGATGCCATTCTGTTGGAGAGTGCCGTATTGATAGGTTACGGTACACAAAAAAGGGTAAATTTAACCGGGGCAGTTGCTACTGTAGAAAGTGATAAACTTGAAAAACACCTTTCTCACTCGGTAACCAATATGTTGCAAGGCTCTGTTGCCGGATTAAATGTTACAACTTCGTCGGGTAAACCGGGTGCTTCCGGTGAGATAAATATCAGGGGTGTTAACTCTATCAATTCCGCATCGCCACTTGTGGTAATTGATGGAGTAACGGGTAACACCGGTGATTTAAACAGGCTCAACCCCAACGATGTGGAAACCATATCGGTAATTAAAGATGCTTCCGCCGCTGCTATTTATGGAGCACGTGCCGCATTTGGGGTTATTTTGGTAACAACAAAATCGGGTTCGGCAAAAGTGGGCAAAGCAACCATCCGTTACAGCGGACGTGCCGGATGGGAACAACCCACTACATCTACCGATTATGAAAATCGCGGGTATTGGTCGGTCTATACCGTAAATAAATTTTGGCAGGCAGATAGCGGTACCAATTATATCAAATACAACGATTCCGATATGCAGCAATTGCTGGCCCGAATTAACGACAAAACTGAACACCCTGACCGTCCGTGGGTAATAGAACAGATGAGAAACGGACGTAATCATTGGGTCTATTATGGAAACTACGATTGGTGGGATATGCTGTTTCGCGAGAAAAGACCTGTACAGCAGCATAATGTTTCGATAAGTGGTGGCTCGGAAGGTGTAAAATATCTGTTTTCTGCCAATTATAACCGTCAGGAAGGTATGCAAAAAACATATCCCGATATTTTCGACAGATATAATTTACGCTCAAAAGTAGATTTTAGATTAAATAAATGGGCAACTTTAAGCAATAACTCCTCCTTTTTTGCATCGCAATACAAATCAATTGGCGACGGAAGCATCGACAATACGATAGCATACGGCGCGCGCCATGCATTGGCATGTTTCCCGATGAAAAACCCGGACGGAAGCTGGCTCTATTCAACACCCTACTTAAATTACAAAGTGGGAAATGGGAGACATATTATGCTTAATGAAAATACCCATAGAAACCTTGACGCCGGACGAGATTTTTCAAATACTACACGATTGGTAATTACGCCTGTTGAACAGCTTAGTATTACAGGTGATTTCACCTACCGCTTTTATCAGACACAAAGCACAAGTCGTTCATCTGAACTGTGGTATCGTGAATATCCCGATTCCGAGTTGGCATCGTACAATACGGGTGCAGGTGAAAATCAGCTCGACGAAAGCGTTTCGACGCGTCATTTCTATTCTACCAACGTTTTTGCCAACTATAAAAACACCTTTAACGATGTTCACAATCTGGCTGCCACAGGAGGATTTAACTACGAATATTTTTATAGGAAATCCATTTCTGCCTGGGGGCGTGACCTTTCGTCAATCACCTTAGATGACTTAAATTTAGTTGGACAAAATGAGGCAGGAATAACGGAAACCGGCGTTGGCGGCGGACAAGTAGACTATGCTTTGCTGGGCTTTTTCGGTCGTCTTAATTACGATTACCTTGGACGCTATCTGTTTGAAGTGAGCGGACGCTACGATGGCACATCTCGTTTTGCAAGTGATCATAGATGGGGTTGGTTTCCGTCAGCTTCTGTGGGATGGAGAATTTCGGAAGAGCCGTTTTTTACTCCGGCAAGTGATTTAATCGACAATTTAAAGTTGCGTCTTTCATTTGGTTCATTGGGTAATCAAAGTGTTTCATCCTATTACACTTACATGCGGCTGATTTCGATAAGTGATTTTGCAGGATACACTTTCGGCGAAGGAGGTGCTATGGGTAAATATTCTTCACTGGGCGCTCCGATAGCTTCTGACTTGACATGGGAAACAGCTCAACAATGGAACTTAGGGCTTGATTTTTCGATGCTTAATCAGAAATTAAATTTGGTAGCAGATATGTATATCCGGGACACGAAAGACATGCTTACCGAAGGTATTGCATTGCCGGGTGTATATGGTGCCGACTCGCCCGATATGAATGCAGCCGATTTGCGTACCAAGGGTTATGAAACAACACTTAGCTGGCGTGACCAATTTCAGCTGCTCGGCAAACCTTTTCAGTACAATATTTCTCTTAATATTAGTGATTATGAGAGCGTTATTACCAAGTACGATAACCCTAACAGATCGTTCGCCAAAAGTTATTATGAAGGCATGAGATTGGGTGAGATTTGGGGATTTGTTACTGACGGATATTTCAAGACCGATGAAGAAGCAACAGCTTATGCCAACGAAGTGGATTTAAGCTATAGCAGCGGAAGATTGACCGGCGGTTGGAGGGCAGGCGACCTGAAGTTTGTTGATCTGGACGGAGACGGCATTTGGGGAATAGGACAAAATACCGTTGACAATCCGGGCGACCGTAAGATATTGGGTAATTCACTTCCGTCTCTCTCTTACGGTATTACCGCTTCAATTAATTGGGTAGGATTTGATGCTTCCGTATTCTTTCAGGGAACAGGTAATCATTACTGGTATCCGCATGGACAAACCATGAACTTCTGGGGTGGATATTCCTATCCTTACCTAACATATCTGCCTAAAGATTTTATCAAAAAAGTGTGGGCAGAAGATAATCAGGATGCCTATTTCCCGAGAGCACGTGCATATTCGGCAACAGGCGGATATCTGGCAAAAGTCAACGACAGGTATTTGCAAAACTTGCGTTACCTGCGGCTGAAAAACCTTACTGTAGGATACTCGCTTCCTTTGAATTTGACCAAGAAAGCAGGCATTGAGAAAACACGTATTTATTTTTCAGGCGAAAACCTATTTTATATTTCACCACTTAAAAAGAATACCGAATACATTGATCCGGAAGCCGGATTTAATCGTAACGCTGCTCTTAATAATGCTTATTATCCGAGACCGAAAACATTTATGTTTGGAATAGATATAACCATCTAATTTTTGGAAAAATGAAAAAAACAATCCTTATAATAACTATTTTACTGGTTCCGGTTTTGTCGTCGTGCGAGATGCTCGATTTAGAACCGAAAGATCAAATTTCGCAATTTGATTATTTCAAAAACGCCACGGACCTGGAACTATTCAGTAATCCATTCTACAATAATTTATTGGACAAATCGCCTTTTGATGAACAAAGCGATATCATTGTAGAAGCTATTTTGACCGATGTGTTGACCGGTGGCAATCGCCGTACAGTTCCTGCTTCAGGCGGAGGTTGGTCGTGGGGTACGCTTCGCCGGATTAATACATTGTTGGAACATGTAGACAACTGCGAAGACAAAGATGCGGTGGTGAAATACACGGCAATTTCCCGTTTTTTCAGAGCCTATTTCTATTTCGATAAAGTGGTGCGTTTTGGAGATGTGCCCTGGTATGATAAGCAGCTCGGTTCTGCCGACGAGGACTTGTATAAGCCACGTGACTCTCGCGAGTTGATTATGAGTAAAATGATTAAGGATATTGACTTTGCGATAGAGAATTTACCTGCAGGAAAAAGTACTTACAGAGTAAATAAATGGGCTGCTTTGGCATTGAAGTCGAGATTTTGCCTTTTCGAGGGAACGTATCGGAAATATCATAATATCAGTCTCGAAGGCAATGACTACAAATATTACCTTAATCAATCGGTTGCTGCTGCAAAAGAGATAATAGATAATAGTCCTTACAAACTCTACTCAACAGAAAATCCAACGAAAGATTACTTGATGTTATTTGCACAAAAAAACGCTGATGCCGACGAGTACATTTTGGCTATTAAGTTTGATTATGCACTTGGAATACGTCACAATGCTTCTGCTTATACCTTGGTTACCACGCAAGGAAGACCCGGTTTGACCCGAAAATTTGTCAATAGTTACCTGATGAAAGATGGTTCTCGTTTTACCGATAAGGCAGGATGGCAGGAAATGTCGTTTTTGGAAGAGACCAGCAACCGTGACCCACGATTGGCTCAAAGTATGCGGACGCCGGGATACACACGTATAAATCAGACACAAGTTTTGGCACCTGATTTGAATCTTGCCGTTACAGGTTATCAGTCGATAAAATTTGTGCAAGACCCAAAATCAAACAGCAGTAATAACGACCGGACAGGTTCTTCGGATTGTGATATGCCGGTATTCCGCCTGGCAGAGGTGTTTCTTAATTACGCCGAAGCCAAAGCCGAACTGGGAACACTTACGCAGGAGGATCTCGACATTTCGATTAATAAACTTCGCAAAAGGGTGGATATGCCCGATATGAATATGGCTGCGGCAAACAGCACTCCCGATGTGAATTACCTGGGTTCCGAAACATACGGTTATCCCAATGTTTCAGGAGCTAATAAAGGAGTGATCTTGGAAATTCGCCGTGAACGCACCATAGAATTGCTGCAAGAAGGTTTTCGCTTATCGGATCTTTATCGCTGGAAAGCAGGGAAAGCCATCGACCAATCTTTTATGGGGATGTATTTTGCCGGAGCGGGTGAATACGACCTGACCGGTGATGGAAAAGCCGATATCGTGCTTTATCCCAAAGACACGCCCAAGCCTCCAGCCCAAGAGGGTGTAGTTCCGTTTGAATTGGAAAAAGACATTTTTCTTAGCAATGTAACATCGGGCTATATTGATTTCCATCAAAAAGTTGAACGCAACGGCTTTAATGAGCAGAGAGACTATCTTTACCCTATTCCCATTGATGAGCGCACACTCAATAATAATTTGACCCAAAATCCGGGTTGGAATGACGGTCTCAATTTTTGATAGCTATTTTAATTTACCATATCAACAAAATAATAAGACGATGAAATGTTATAAATCCATATTATACTTCACCATTTTGGCAGGATTGACAATTGCATTGCAAAGTTGTGACGACACCGAAGAGGGCGATGTTCTTTCCGATGCTGTATTAGCTAGTGTAAACTCGCTTACATTTGAGGCTCAAAATGCAAAGGGAAAAATGATAACCGTTTATGCAGACGCAAATTGGGTTGCTGAAGTGCCCGATTGGGTTACCATTAGTCCGTTGGAAGGAAAGGGCGTTGTTGATGTCACAGTGTCTGTTTCTGAGAATGTGCGAGATGGTGCCATAGATAATCCAAGAACGGCAACCCTCGTTTTCAAAGGAGGAACCTTGGCAAGCAGAGCACTGGTAATGATAAACCAAGAAGGTGATAAGTACCGTGGTGTGAAAAATTACAATGTGAATGAAATCTCAAATCTTGAAGACGGTACAGTTGTGATAGTAACTTCTGCACTGGTAACAGCACTGGCAGACGGCGGTTTTATTATAAGTGATAAGCAAACCGGCAGCAGTGTTTTTGTGTCGAGCAAGTCGGTTGTTTCCATTGGTGACGAAGTGGTTGTGCGCGGCGCAAAGTCGACCGATGCAATGAATTTTTCGTTGGTAGAATGCGACGATGTGAATATCGTAGCCAATAACGTAACCATTACCTATCCCGAACCGGAAGATATTACGGGAAAGATTGATACCTACAGTGCTTCTGCAAACAAATATATTACCGTTACGGGTTATTTCAGCGGTAGTACGGTAACGGTGTCCGACCAGGCCAAAAATTCTGTTAGTATAATCAATGTGTCACAACTTCCTCAGTTTGCCGGTTTGGATGGTCATATGGTTGCTGTAACGGGCTACTTTGCCGGCTTATCGGAAACCAATATCAGACTGATTGCTACGCATGTAGTTGACAAGGGAGTGGTTGAGGTGGTTTATTTTTCAGACGATTTTGAGTGGTTGGCACCTTGGGCGGAAGCAAGTGGTGCCGGAAAAACGGTAGAAAACGATGGGTCGGGCAGTGCCCCGAACATTCATACTACCGCCGATCTGCAATCTACACTCTTGCCCGAATTTGAGCGTCGTGGCTATACATTTGTATGTGCACCCGCAACAACCACTTCAACATACATTCAAAGTAATTACCTGAAATTTGGAAGAACGGATGTACAAGCAGGTATTCAGTTGCCGTCTTTAGATAATATCCCGAATGGAGAAAAATTGCAAATTTCTTTTGACTGGGCGCCCATGGTGGGTGGCACAAGGAAGTTCGACCCTGTAGAAATTGTGGTTCTTGTAACTAACGGTGAAAACGTTGTCGAATATGGACCTGTGGGGCATACTTTTAAAAATGGAGAAGATGTTCTATCTTGGATACATAGCGATATATTGCTCGAAAATGCTACTATTACCGAATCTACACAAATAACTATTCGTACAAAAGTTTGGGGAGAATCCAGCAGCACCAACGGTGGTACGAAAATTTATCAGCGCTGGTTCATCGATAATATAAAAATCACTAAGGTCGATTAATACCAGCCGCAACCCGAGTAAAACGTTAATTAGAAACAAGAAAGAAACGGAATTACTTGTGTTGATAACGTAATATTGCTTTCGGATATGTCGATACTGTCCCCCAAAATGTGAAAAGCGCATTTTTGGGGGACAGTATCGGCTTTTAGCCATCAGACATTTTTATACGGCCAAATTCCACCGAATCTGTGGTTTTCCGCTTTTTAGTTCTTTGATCACTGAGGGCAGGCCATCCGGCTTCCTCCGACCTGAAAACCACAGAGATAGGCGGAATTGAACCATGAATAGTATAGATTGATTGTTGCCATGATGTGAGGATGTTATTCAGAAATGTTGTAAATTTGGTTCGTCAATTTAAACCTTGAGCGCAAGCAGGGCCGCTATTCAACAAAAATACCATGCAAGATTTTGAAGAATACTTACGACAAGGTGAACCAAACAAAGCAGAAAAAGCCGGGGTTTGGAAAACAGCCATCGGCCTGCAACAAGTTGATGGCTTGAAGCCTTCCGACTATCTCATAGCCACAGCCAAACAGAACATTGAAGGTAGTATTACCATTGACGAAGTAAAGCTACGCATAGACACTTACTATCAACAGCAAGCCGTAAAAAATGACAAGGATCGTACTGAAGAAGCCGATAAAGTTTCGGCACGTATAGCTGAAATTTTGAGCGAGGACAGCTTTGCATTTTCACCGGCAGAATATCTTTCCATTCATCGCCGCTTGTTTCAAGGTATTTACAGCCACGCAGGA
>JAKQPY010000234.1:0-43235 GCA_029564465.1 Bacteroidota bacterium
GTCAAATTATCGTTTTTATGAAAAAGCAAGTAATAACATTGGTAGCCGTACTGGCATCTTTTGTGCTCATGGCCCAACCTCGTGGAGGTGAAAAAATCAGACAGGTTCAACAGCAATTTATTACAGCCGTTGAAACCAATAATCCAACATCAGCAATTGAAATATTAAAGAAAAACCCAAGGCTTAAAAAGCTAAGCTACAATGGTGAGCCAATCATGCATTATCTTATGTTGGATAAAAATTCGGAAGATATTATTACCTACCTTATTCAGTCGGGGATTGATATATACGCTAAAGACAACAATGGGTACAATTGTGTTGAATTTTTATTAGTTAATGTATATTCAAATCAAAGATTGAGTCAATACTATTATAAAAACCTCACACCTCTAATTCGCAACGGATATAATATCTTTGAACCAATTCTTCTTAATTTTTCATTTGACAAGACTTGCACATGGAGTAGATATAATTCCAACAGTGAAAGTTATGAATATTATGATACGATTATTTCGACTCAAGTTAAAATTAATCATAGCCTATTTTATGAAATTTGGGATGAGCATGATATAAGAAATATTTCTGATGATGGTTATTTGTTAAAATCGCATCAAGAAGCTATTATGGATAATATTCAACACAATAAATACCCGGATATACCTGATAATAAGGGTTATACTCCCTTGGCGTATTTTCTTACCAACGAATTACCCGAAGCCTCTGTTTGGTTAATCAATAATGGAGCTTCTGCAGATATAAGAGTACCAGAATACAGGGGCATACACTCTGTTTCGCCAATATTCTGCGCCATTCTTACTCCCAATGCACAAAATCTTGTTGAAGTTTTAATAAAAAAAGGGGCAGAAATACAGGAAATATTCGACAATCTTTCTGCCATTGGATTTCTATATTACATGATTTCTAAAGGAGCCCCCGAAGCCCAACAATGTCTTGGCAATCTTCTACCTATTGTAAACAGCAATTATTCGGTTTTTTCATCTGAAACCTACTATGTTACTAGTACTGCACAAATAAGTAGACTAAATGAGTTTGGAGAAATTGTGTCGTATGATACTAGTTTTCTAAATACATACTCCACCAGTATTTATGAGTTTTTAAATCTAAGTAATTTCAATGATTATCAGGAAATCTATATTGACACCAATGCAATGGCAGCACTTAGGTCTGCGGTTTTGAACAACTTAAGTACCAATAAAAATCTGTATTCTGTACCCGACCGAGAGGGAAAGTTTCCGATACATTATTTAGCCGAAAACGAAACCGACAGCCTCTTTGCTTATGCGCTTAATCCTGATATTACCGAAATACAACAGGTTGATAGCAATGGATTCACACCCATACATTATGCCGCAAAAAAAACCAACGGATATGAAATGGTTGAATACCTGTTGAACCATAAGGCAGATATAAATGCCAAAATTCCAGATATAACCTATCGCGAAGAGCTATATGAATTATATTTCGAACACGACAATAAAACTTATTTTCGGTTCAACAAACGAATTTGGTCTGATTTCTTCAGAAGCCCTGAAAACTGGTACATTCAATACCATGGCTGTACACCCTTACATTTAGCATGCTCGGTTCCGAATAACCTGGATGTAGTTAAAATATTCGTTGAAAATGGGGCAGATATTAATGCAATACATCAGATAATAGGAACACCATTGCATGTGGCAATTTCATACGGATCTGACTTAGAATTGATTCGATACCTGGTTGAAAATGGAGCCAACCTTAACATCAAAAATTATGCAGGCATGACCCCAGCAGAATTTGCCAAAAATTTAAATGCAAACGAAACATACAAATATTTAAAAGAAATTGGTGGTAAATAGATTATTGAATTTCGAACTTATCGGATAGTACTAATGTTTCAGAATGCACAATACTGGAAATAAAAATTGATACATCAGCAATATTTTGTTCACTGCATAGAAGTTTTGCTTTCTGGTTTATCTTATTCTGTTTATTAAAATTAAGTGTACTTTTACGCAAAATTTTTACGTGTGAATCGAGTTATTAGCAATCTGATATTTTTTTGTTTTCTATGTTTGCTTTTATCGTGCGGCGGTAAACGAAAAGCTGAGCCGGGCAATACGATTGCCGATGACAAGTTGTGTGCATTAATTCATTCTCAGCAGACAGGGTTCTCGCTCGACATTCCCGAAGGCTGGCACGTGATGAGCACCGGAAATTGCAACGGGTTTGCCTTTGCGGTTTTCGACACTGCCCGACCCGAAATACGGGCCTTTTTTGTTCAAAGTATGGGGCCGGTTTACCTTAGCCTAAGTCAGAAAAAAAGTGATTTGGAACTGATGCGTACTTATGGATTCAATATAACGCACTTTGAAATGCCCGTGGTTGATCCTTTCACCCCAACCGAGTTCGTTAAAAACATTTACGTTATGTTACAAGCCCCGCCTTGTATCGATTACCAAAGCATCCTGCCGGCATTCGAAAACATGGAGATTATCAGTACCGAACCGTATGAGTGTCCTATTTCGGGTGGCGAAACCGAAATTGTCAGAATTTCATTTACCCGTAACAATGTCGTTCACGAAGGACTGCTCATTGTGAGTACAGCACCCGATCTCAATTCGTCGGGCGAAAACACAAGCGGAATGGGATATGGTTATGTGCTTGCGGGATGTTGTGCCCCTTCGGATTTGTTTGAAAGCAATGTTTTGTGTTTACTCAATATTCTCGAAAGTTATCATCTCGATGAGACTAATTATAAAAATTGCATTACAGGGAACACCCATCGTAATTCCGAAATAATAAAATCAGGAAAATGGCTGGGTAATTACACTCCGGGCATGCGTTCATCGTGGAAAAACCGGGATAAAGAAACCGACTCTAAATTAGGAAAAACCAATCAGGCGCAAGCTCCCGAAAAAAAGCTGATACCTTATAGAGTTTACACTTTTTCGACATTTTCATCTTCAATACCGGGTAAAAACCTGAATTTAAGGTATAAACGGGCAACGCTAAGCACATCTTTTTCGCAATAGCTAACAATGCGAGGAAGATTCTGTTCCACATAATACACCTCGGCTACCTGACTTCCATCAATATCATCCTTGGGCGTGGGAATATCAAACAAATGGGTCAGTAATTCGAGCGATGTGTAATTCTTATAATCACCAAATTTCCACAAATCGAGGGTATCGATGTGATTTACCTCCCAGGGTTTTTTGCCATAATTGTCGAGCATAGGAGGCAATTGAATTCCATTGATCAGCATTCTGCGAGAAATGTAAGGAATATCGAATTCACGGATGTTATGACCACAAAAAGCTTTATCGCCTTTGGGCGCATAATCATGCAGCATGGCAGCAAAATCGAGCAGGAGTTGTTTCTCGTCGTGCCCTGCAAACGATTTCTGCCGAAACTTTTTCTGACCACCACGCTCCACAACAAGACCTACCGAAATACAAATAATTTTCCCGAATTCCGCATAAATTCCGGCGCGCTGATACACATCGGCTGCCGTTTCGTTTTCGCTCCTGAAAAACGAAGATTTTCGTTCCCAGAATTTTTGATAATCTTCGCTTAATGTCTGATAATCGGGATTCAAGGGTACCGTTTCGATATCGATGAACAAAATTTGATTCAAAGGAAAGTTCATAATGGTTTATTTAAGTTTGTTTTCGATAAAATGGGTGAGCAGGTCAATGGCAACATGGTTATTGCCTCCCTGAGGTACAATCAGGTCGGCATATCGCTTGGTGGGTTCAATAAACTGAAGATGCGAGGGTTTCACAGTTTTCTCATAGCGCTCCAGAACTTTGTTTACCGAACGCCCTCTTTCGATAATATCGCGCTGAATAACCCGACTCAGCCGGTCGTCGGCGTCGGCATCAACAAAAACCTTCAGGTTCATCAGGTTTCTCAATTCCTTATTGCCCAAAATGAGTATACCCTCTATGATAATTACCTTACGGGGATAAACTGCGATACTTTCGTCCATACGTGTGCAGGTAAGATAACTGTAAATGGGCTGCGGAACCGTTTCACCGTGTTTTAGTCGTTTAATGTGATCAATCAGCAACGACCATTCGATGGCATCGGGATGGTCGAAATTGATTTCCTGACGCGCTTCAAGGGGCAAATGAGAGTTGTCGCAATAGTAAGAGTCTTGTGGGATCACAGCCACTTCGTCTGATTGCAAGCGTTCTGTAATTTTTTTTACAACGGTGGTTTTTCCGGAGCCCGTTCCTCCTGCAATTCCAATAATCAGCATGATAACAAAAATATTAATGTTATTTTTGACCAATAAAAATACAGAAATTCTGGATTATCTATGCTTTATCCATTAAAATTCAAGCCGATTTACAAAAAACGCATCTGGGGAGGTAAGCAACTGCGAAACATGCTGCATAAAACAGGGGCTCCCGATGCTTGCGGCGAAAGTTGGGAAATTTCGGCTGTCGAAGGCAGCGTGTCGATTGTTTCGAATGGCTACCTTGCCGGAAACAACCTTACAGAACTTGTTGAAATTTACATGGGCGATTTGGTCGGCGACAAGGTATACGATGTATTTGGCGACAATTTCCCCTTACTCATCAAGTGGATTGACGCAGCCGATGACCTCTCGTATCAGGTTCACCCCGATGATGAATACGCCTTCGCCAGGCATCAGGCATCGGGTAAAAATGAGTTGTGGTATATTATGCATTGCGACGAAGGAGCAAGTCTGGTTTCAGGCTTTAAAAGTACGATTACCCGCGAAGAATTCCTGAATAATCTAAAACTTGGCTTGCTTCCCGAAATGGTCAATCATGTCTCGGTTTCACATGGCGATATGGTTCACATACCTTCGGGACGTATTCACAGTATCGGGAAAGGCATTGTATTGGCCGAAATTCAACAGAGCAGCGATATTACGTATCGCGTCTGGGATTTCGACAGACCCGATAAAGACGGGAAATTGCGGGAACTACATCTGGAAGATGCCCTGAATGTTCTCGACTACTCGAAACTTAGCCATCCGTTAACTCCCTGCAATAAAAAGCCTGATTGCGCAACACCTGTTATCGAAACAAATTACTTCAGTTGCAATATGGTTACTGTACTGAACATATTGGAACGCGATTATGGCATCATCAATAGCTTTGTAATCCTTATCTGCGTAACGGGATCAGTGCACCTCAATTGTATTGGTGAAAACTACCCCTTGCAACGAGGCGAAACCATACTCATTCCAGCCGAAATTAAGGAAATCACCATGGAAGCCGATGGGTACGCCGAAATCCTAGAGGTTTACATCAACACCGATCTCTTATAATGGGCACTGTGTCGGGCTTGTATAATTCTTAATGTTTTATTAAAAAGCTGGCGGCAGGGATTATCATTATTTTTTTTGTGTATTTTTGATGAAAAGTAATAACCTATAAATCAAAGAAATATGAACAATTTCTGGAAAATGTTTTTCGCAAGTATTCTGGGAGGCTTTGTTGCCCTGATACTGATTACACTCACTATGTTTGGAACCTTCGGACTGCTGGTTTCTTCACTAAGTCCACAAGCTCCCGAAATTAAAAATAATTCGGTGCTGCAAATCCGGTTAAGTCAGGAGATTCCCGACCGCACTTCGAACAACCCTTTTGCGAATTTTAATTTTATGAATATGGAATCGTCGCAGGTTCTTGGTTTAAACGATATTTTAAAATCGCTCGAAAAGGCTAAAACCGACGAACGCATCAAAGGGGTTTTTCTTGATGTTTCAGATATTCCGGCAGGGATGGCTACTATCGAAGAAATCAGAAATGCACTGCTGGAGTTTAAATCAACCGGCAAATTTATTATTGCTTATTCCGATTTTTATACTCAAAAGTCGTATTATCTGGCTTCGGTTGCCGATAAAGTTTACCTGAATCCACAGGGGATGGTCGACTGGAGGGGTCTTTATTCACAGGTTGTATTCTTCAAAGGTACACTCGAAAAACTGGGAGTCGAAGTGCAGGTTTTCCGTCACGGAAAATTTAAAAGTGCTGTAGAACCCTTTCTGCTTGACGAGATGAGCGAATCGAACAAGCTGCAAACCCTGACCTATACCCAAAGTCTCTGGGATCAGATACTTACCGGAATTACCGCCACACGAAAAATCAGTGCTGACCAACTTAACCTGTATGCCGACAGCCTGATGCTTCACGATGCCAATGCTGCCCTTAGCCTCAAATTTGTTGATAAGCTGATGTATCGCGACGAAATACTGGCAGAACTAAAAGCCAAATCGGGCTATACCGATAAGAACGAAGATTTTCTGGTTTCGCTGAACACGTACAATAAAATTCCCGTTACTGGCAAAAAACAAAAGGTTTCCGACAACCGCGTTGCTGTGATATTTGCCGAAGGCAACATTGTGGATGGTCAGGGATCTGAAGGCGAAATTGGTGGCGATAAACTGGCTGCCGAAATAAGAAAAGCACGCGAAGACGAAAAGATTAAAGCGGTTGTTCTGCGTGTTAACTCTCCCGGAGGTTCCGGCCTCGCATCCGAAATAATACTTCGCGAAATGGAACTGACCAAGGCCATAAAACCGGTCGTTGTTTCGATGGGAAACCTGGCTGCATCCGGAGGTTATTACATTTCGTGCAAGGCAAGCTATATCTTTGCCCAGCCCAATACATTAACCGGGTCTATCGGTGTTTTCGGTTTGATTCCAAACCTGGGTAAAATGCTGAACGAAAAAATAGGACTCAGTTTCGACGGTGTAGGCACCAATGCACACAGCGACTGGGGTAATACAACCCGTGCGGTTGATCCCATGGAAGGTCGTCGCATTCAAAAACAAATCGAGAATTTCTATGAAGTTTTCATTGGTCACGTTGCGCAAGGTCGTGGAATGACGAAAGCAGAAGTTGATTCAATTGGTCAGGGTCGCGTTTGGAGCGGGGCCAATGCGCTCAACATTGGTTTGGTTGACGAAATCGGCGGACTCGATAAGGCTGTGAAAAAAGCCGTTGAACTCGCCAAACTCGAAGATTACCGCATTAAGGAACTTCCCGAACAGAAAGACTTTTTCGAAACCATGATGACAGACTTCTTGAACCAGATGAATATGGATTTTATAAAAACTCAACTTGGCGAAGAATATCGTTATCTCGAAATCATTACATTTGTAAAAAATGCATCCGGTGTTCAAGCCCGTTTGCCTTACGATATTGTGGTGAACTAAACCGAGATTGTTCTGAAAAAACTGTGGATTCCCATATTACTGATAATCCTGACTGCAGGCCCTCTCTGCGCTCAGGATTATCTTCTTTTTAACCGGTATGCCGCTTTCGGAGTCGCACCGTTGCTTACTTCCGAAACAGACTATTATTCGGCCTTACACTGTAGTGCTTTCTGCACATCGAAACCAATGGATTCTTATAATTCCGAAAAAACGGCTGAACCCTGGCTGAAACGGAAACTATTCTATGAACATCTGGCAAAAACCGAAGGTGAAAACTTCACTATTCTTGCAGATCCATTATTCGATTTTGCACTTTCGCGTGAGCTGAAGTCAGGTGATAATATGTATGTTAATACCCGCGCACTTCAATTGTATGCTTCACTGTATGATAAAATAACCATATCCAGCAGCTTTTTCGAAACACAGGCCGATTTACCACAACACATCGATGCCTATTACAATACGTACCACGTTGTACCCGGTGAAGCCCGTGTTAAACCCTATGGAAGTGGTGCCTACGATTGGGGAACAGCTTATGCAACACTGGGTTATCAGGCTACTTCCTGGTTGTATATCGAAACGGGTAATGATAAAAATTTTATTGGTAATGGATATCGTTCCATGATTTTATCAGATTATTCACCCCAGTATCTTTATTTGAAAACCTCGCTGCACAATGGCCGCTTTTTTTACACCAACCTGGCAGCCCGAACCCTGAATCCGAATTTCAACAATATTTCAGGTAACAATCCGGACTGGTCCGAAAACAGTTTATATCAGCACAAAATGATGAATATCAACTATTTTGGTATTCACATCAATAACAAAATTCAGGCTGGTATTTTCGAAGCTTCAATGTTGGGAATTCACACACGCAACGCACCAAAATTCACAGCTTTTCTGCCTGGAATCAACGAATTGGCTTATGCAAACGATTCATTGCATTTTTTATGGGGTGCCGATATCCTGATTTGTCCGTCGAGTTACCTGCCGTTGGGTATTTACAGCCAGATTGTTTACGACAGTCGAAAGGCAATTGCAATTCAAGCCGGCCTAAGCTGGACAATTTTCACGTCAATGGGAAGCTGGTTTCTCAGGGGAGAATGGAATATGGCCTCATCGGGGACCTATCAGTCGCTGAACGATGACAACTTCTGGGGGCACTACAACCAGCCCCTTTCCCACCCTGCCGGCAACAATTTCAACGAATGGCTGGTACAGCTTGGTTGGCAATTTAAACGATTGCAGGCATTTGTGCACATCGGACAGACATACTACAAGGCGGGAATTTCGACAAGGAACATCTTCAACAACAACCTGAACGATGCTGAAGTTCCCGTCAGGTTGTTGACCGCCGATGTCAAAATGAGTTATTTAGTAAACCCTTCCTACAACTGGCATGTTTTCATGGGAATTAGCTACTGGAACCAACCGGTCAGCGGAGAAAAATACATGATACCTTCGCTGGGAATGAAAACTTTTCTTCGTAACCGTTATTTCGATTTCTGATGAAGCAGGCAATAAAACATATTGTTGTTTTAATAACTCTGCTGACTGCAGCATTGCAGGGTTTTACTCAGCTGCAACATCTCGAGGAATCGTTTTTGTTTCGCAGCCAGCGAATTTACATTGAACAGGCTTCGCACTCATCAATAAGGCCGGTTTATATGTGCGATGTATCGCCCGAAGTTGATTCCACTTTACCCCGGAACTTGCTGGGCTTATCGTTGATGTTTCGTCAAAAACCTGCCGAAAACCTCAAGGCATTCTATTTTGAGGCCTCTCCCCTATTTTCGTTAACGGGAAGCTATAATACCGATTCCACTGCTTTTCGCACGGGGTTTGGAGCCGGCGTTGCTTTCAAGGCAGGGCTGGGCAATGTTCTGGGCTTTCATTACGATTTGGCATATATCAGGCAAAGCCTGCCCCTTCACGAACAGCAATTTGCCGATAATTTTGGCGTTTTTCCGGGAACAGGACGAGAATTAAACCAGTTCTTCCCAAACAACCTGCATCAGAACCTGCGATTAACGTACCGACCCTATAAGGAAATAAGCCTTGAAGCCGGTTTTGGTAAAAACTTTATCGGCGACGGTTTCCGTTCAATGCTATTATCGTATAATTCGGCAAATTATCCGTATGCAAAGGCAGTACTCGATGTGTGGCACATAAAATATCAGTTTATGGTAGCCCAGTTGAAAGATATCAACGTGCCTGAAGCCTCTTCGTGGGGTGATTTTACCAGTAAATATGCCTATATTCATTATCTCGACTGGCAGATAACTCACTGGCTGAACATTGGCGGATTCGAAGCCGTGATTTCCGGTCCTCAGCATGGTTTCGATCCTGCCTATCTGAACCCTGTTATTTTTTACCGACCCGTTGAGTTCTCGTTGGGCAGTGTTGATAATGCCCTGCTGGGGGTAAATGCCAAAATCCGCATTACACAACGACATCAACTTTATGCTCAACTGTTGCTCGACGATTTTAATGTGAAACAATTTGCGGGTGATATAAAGCATTGGATTCATCCCGATGATAACAGTATTCAATGGGGTTTTTTCGGAAATAAATATGCATGGCAGGCAGGTTTTAAAAGCTTTGATATTTTTGGCATTGAACGGCTTAGCTTTTTCACCGAAGTAAATCTGGCCAGGCCCTACACCTATTCGCATCACAATGCTGTTCAAAACTTCGGACACTTCAATCAAAGCCTTGCACATCCACTGGGTGCCAATTTTATTGAATCGGTTAGTGGTGCCGCCTACAGCTTCGGGCGTTTTCAGGTAGATGCCAGATTCATGTTTGCCCAAACCGGACTCGATACGACGGGTAAACATTTCGGTCAGGATATTTACAAGCCGACTATGGATGCCCTGCAAAACGGAAATATTCCGGTAAAAACTTACTATAACACAGTGGGCCAGGGCCTGAAAACTCAGATTCTGTACGCCGAAATTACAGGGTACTTTTATATTGACCCCAGAAATCATCTGGCAGTAAAAGCCAGTCTGGCCTACCGTAAATTTGACAACCAAATACAACATCAGGATAACTTGTATATCCAGCTTGGTATTTCCGGTTTTGTTTTCAGAAAAGACGGCGTTTTCTGAAGTTACAATAAAATCTATTCATTTTTAACTACCCGAAGTTTCAGTGGCAAAGCCCCGCTGCCTAAAATTAAGGACATATCGCTTGCTTCTTCAATACTGAAATTGCCCGAAATACTCGCTTTTCCACCCGAAATTTCGCTCATCACACGCGGATACGTAACCAGATTCCCGTCGATTACCATTGCCAGCGATTTGTCGATATTGTGGCGCGTCAGGCTTGCCCAATTATTGGCACCTTCACTGTTAAATTCAATCTGAACTTCGTGGTTTCCCGAGTTTTGTACCATCTTAGCCGATACAATGTTTTCACCGGTCATAGCAGGTAATCCGCGATCGGTATTAAGCGCAATAATTTCATACATATCGTCGCGTCCGGAATTCATCCAGGCAAAAACCAGACTTCCCGGGAACAACCTGCTTATCACATCAAGTTGTAAATAATGGACAAGTGTCGCACTGTCGGCTTTGGCACAATAACCTATCTGGCAGTACGTCGGGTTAATAAGATTCCCGTTTTCATCGAATTGCGATGTGAATGACACCAGTACATCAAACAAAGGGTTGTTTATTTCCACAACATCTTCTTCCGGTTCGGTCGAATTTGCGCCTTCCTCAACAATGTAATTCTGATTGGATGAATTTTGTGGTAAAGTCGATGTTTTTGGCTTTTTGTACTCAGGCATTTCACCGAGTATACGGTTTGCTTCGAACAATGATGTAGCTATTTGCCCGATACTATAGGTTTCGTAAAATTCCACAGAACCCACCGATGTGAGAATAATTTCGAAACGTGGAACCGGCATCACCGAATCGGTTTTTACATGGATGCAGCCCCATTGTGCTGATTTTTCAACGGTCAATTGCTCTGCTCCTGCATTTTTTAATCTCAACTCGAGCTTTCGAACCGTGGTGTCGAGGGCACTATTGAATTCAGCTTTCATCCTTTCGGTAACAGTGCTGTTGCAATACGACGTGTCCCAGCCACTGTAATAGCATCGGATACGATCAATTAAGGCATAGTCAGCATAGTTAGCATCCCAAACTTCGAGAAACACATCGAAGTAGTTTTTTTCGCTCAATCCAACCAGTGAATCGGTCAGATATACCGCATTATTAATCAAACTATCGTGGTGATTATTGGCGAATTGCTTTACAAACCAACCCGGATCGGCACTGAGGGTAAATTCATAAACCGGAGCATTGTTTTTCCCTTTACAATTACTTAACAGTATCGCCATGGCAAATACCAGAGTAATCAGCGAAAACAGACGGATTTTTTTCATATACGATAATTTTGGTTTTACAAGGGAGTGCACTTAAAAAAAATAAAAGAACTAAATTCTATCTTTTACGACCGGTTAAAAATATTGGCAGGCCAAGCTTTTTAAATGTCACTGATTTGGTACAAAGTAAAACACTGACTACCAGAAATGGCAGCGCCGGCATTTTATAGCGAACCAGAGCTCCCAGATTTGGCGTTGTAAGCCCGATGAGAGCAAACAAAATCAGTACAAACGACATCGAAAACAAAATCAGTCTGAATTCTTCGGGTAACGGTTTGCGAAATCTGACAATCATGAGTACAATAAGCAGCAAAAGCATAGCGTTCTCCAACGCTGCCAGCAATGGCATGGCCGAACTGGCTTCGAACAAATGGGGCCGCATAAAACTATTGAAATATGCCCCGGGAAGCTTTTCTGCCATCGACGATGGCGTAGGTTCGAACGCTGGCAACGAAATGGAACTGCCACTTCGGGGTTGCAGATTTACGAATTTAACAAAATCGGTTTGCTTTTCCGACATTACTTTAGCAAAATCAACTCCTACAATGTGTTTCGAATTGAAGAACAACACCAACATTATCAACAACACCGAAAACATGGCAAGGGTTTGTTTCAGGTAAGTCCAGCGTACCGGAAATAACAGAAACACAATGGCCGGAAGCAGGGCGACAAAAATGTAAAACTTGGCCAGAACAAGTAATGCTGCAAAAATCAACGCAGGAAGGAGGTTTTTAATCCGGTACTCCTGCGTAAAGCGTATCCAGTGGAACAAAAAAACACCCAACGACATCATTACCAAACTTTCTTTCAACAATCCTGACGACCAGAATAAAACCGTTGGAATACACATAATTACCAGAGTAAACATACGCATTCGTTGCGTTACCAGTTCTCCCAATGCCCGAGCCAGATAACAGAGACCCAAAAACGTAAGGAAGACTGTGATTACCAGATTCCCGGCAAATGAACCCAGCGTAAACAGATTCAGCACTGCATTATACCGCATCATGGTGCGGTTATCGTTGAAAAGCCCGTAATTAAAAGGTTTATACCAATGATTTGCTGCATCGTAATATCTGTGGAGGTGTGGCGCATCACCACCAATGCCGCTTACCATTCTGAAATAATCGGCCGGGTTATCACGCAGCGACGACCATATAACTTTTCCTCCCTTGTAATAATTGTACATATCGGAGGTTTGCGGATCATAATAATGCTTATAAACACCCACAACACCTGCTGATACCAGTAACTTAAGTACAAAAAAAAGTAAAATCCAGCGCCTGGAAAATCCCAGACGGCCAAAAAACGGCATTTTCAGAATCAGAAAAACAAAAAATGCCAAAAAAGCCAATATAAGTGCTATTTCGACCCACATAAATGCAAAGGTATAAATTATCGGGGGCTTTTATAACTATTTCTCTCAACGTGATTATTAGTTTTTGTTGAAAAAAAGGGTAAACTAATCTGCTGCAGACAAAACGAAAGCAATCATATTACTTATATTTGCTGCTAAATAAAAATTATTGTCATGATTGAGAAACCGGTGAATTTTGAGACAGCCAAAGAATTAGGAATCAATGAGTTTGAATTTGATCTGATACAAAAATATCTGGGTCGCATGCCCAACTACACTGAACTAAGCATTTACTCGGTGATGTGGAGTGAACATGCATCATACAAAAACTCCATAAAATGGCTGAAAACACTTCCGCGCGATGGTGGATGCCTGCTTACCGGTGCCGGTGAAGAAAATGCAGGATTGGTCGATATTGGCAATAATTTAGCCTGTGCTTTTAAAATCGAATCGCACAATCACCCATGTGCCGTTGAGCCATATCAAGGTGCTGCTACCGGGGTAGGAGGGATTAACCGCGATATTTTTACCATGGGAGCCCGACCAATTGCACAGCTGAACTCGCTGCGTTTCGGAAATATTAAGTCTGACCGAACGAAATGGCTTATGAAGGGTGTTGTGAAAGGGATAGGAAACTATGGAAATTCGTTTGGTGTTGCTGTGTTGGGCGGAGAAGTTTTTTTCGACGATAGTTTCAACACCAATCCATTGGTAAACGCCATGGCGGTGGGTATTATGGAAAAAGGCAAAGTCCTGTCGGCAATTGCCAAAGGAAAAGGAAACCCGGTGTTTATAGTAGGTTCTTCAACCGGTAAGGATGGTATTCACGGTGCAACTTTCGCTTCAGCTGACATTACTGAAGATTCAGCCGACGACATTCCATCAATTCAGGTCGGCGACCCGTTTCAGGAAAAATTGTTACTCGAAGCCACACTTGAATTGCGCGATTCAGGGGCCATTGTTGGCATGCAGGATATGGGCGCAGCCGGAATTATCTGTTCCACGAGCGAGATGTCGGCCAAGGGCAATGCTGGGATGCGCATCGACCTGAGTCTGGTTCCTCTCAGACAAAAAAATATGGAAGCCTGGGAAATATTGTTGTCAGAATCACAGGAGCGTATGCTCGTAGTGGTAGAAAAAGGCAAAGAGGATGTGGTAAAACGAATTTTTGAAAAATGGGATTTAAACTGTCAGAAAATCGGAGAGGTTATTAACGAAGACAAACTGTGTTTCCATTATAAAGGCAAACTGGTGGCTGAAGTTCCGGCTTCAACACTGGTACTGGGCGGCGGAGCTCCGGTATACGAGCGCGAATACTCGGCACCTGATTATGTAAAAAATGCAAAACCTTTCTATATTGACGAAATAACTGAACCGGAAGATTTAAAAGAAGTGGCCGATTTTCTGACCACCCACCCCAACATTGCCTCAAAACGCTGGGTGTATGAACAATACGATACGATGGTGAGAACCAACAACATGAGTACAAACACACCCTCCGACGCAGGAATTATCAATATAAAAGGCACCAACACAGCCCTGGCGGTCAGCGTCGACTGCAACAGCCGTTATGTAAAATCAGATCCCGAAACAGGGGCTATGATTGCTGTATCGGAAGCGGTACGTAACGTGGCTTGTTCAGGTGCAAAACCTCTGGCAATTACCAATTGTCTGAATTTTGGCTCACCATATAACCCGGAGGCTTACTGGCAGTTTGTTATGGCAGTAAAAGGCATGGGGGCTGCCTGCCGCAAATTCAATACCCCTGTTACGGGCGGAAATGTTTCCTTTTATAACCAAACCACCATTGGTGGTAAAACCGAACCGGTATTTCCGACACCAACCATCGGCATGCTTGGAATAATGGAAGATAAGAAAACCCACACGGGGCTTGCTTTTAAACGCAAAGGCGACATTATATACCTCATTGGAGATGTTTATAACGATATTTCTTCATCGGAATACCTGTACTCCTGGCACAAGGTAAAGGAAAGCCCTGCTCCGGTGTTTAATCTCGATACTGAATTTGCATTGCTAACCGTGGTATCAAAACTGACAAAATCCCAGCTGGTCGAATCGCTGCATGACGTTTCTGACGGGGGCTTATACATCGCCTTACTCGAATCGGCCATGCCCAATAAACTGGGTTTCGACATTACCACTGCAGCCGAAATCCGTAAAGATGCATTTCTTTTTGGAGAAGCACAGGGTAGGGTAGTAGCTTCGGTTGCCCTCGAAAACGAACAGGCTTTTATCGACCTTATGATGGCGTGCAATTTTCCGTTTACCATGCTGGGACATGTAACCAAAGGCGAACTCCGTATTGATGATTTGCCTTTTGGCTTTATCAAAGATTCACGTCAGAAATATAACACCGCCATCGAGAAGGAACTGGAAAATTAGCTGATTATCAGTATTTTACTTCCTTAACTAATTCTCCTTTATGATAGTAGGCTTCTCCAACAAGAGAGCCTTCTTCGTTATAAAAACTCCATTTCCCTTCAGCAACATCGTTTTTATAGTTTTTATCGTAATATTTCACCCCATTGGGATGATATACGGCCGACAGGCCATTGCGCTTACCGTTATTGTAGAATCCGATACTCCACACCGTATCATTGTCGTACCAGGCCATCCATTTACCATCGCGAACTCCGTTCTTATAAGGACCTTCCATCTTTCGCTTTCCGTTTTCGTAGTATTGCACTTCGTAAACAAGCTTTGTCATACTGCTGTCGGAAAAATAAAACACCTTACGGGGTTTTCCATCTGCCCACACATCAGCAATCTGTTCCACATTTGATTTTGCAATTAATGTGCTGCCGGGTTGTTCATACTTAATTCGGCTTTCGTAAGCAGTGGTTTTATATTTTATCTGACCCTTTGAGTCAGTTTCTGTTTTTTTTACGCAGCATGATGCCAGTAAAATAACACCTGCAAATAACGCTATTTTAATCCTGTTCATCGGTTTATTTTTTTTGTTCAATCAGTTTACCATTCTCGAACACCTGTGTTACCAAAGGTTTACCATTTTCATCATAAATAATCCATTTACCGTCAGATACTCCCTCTTCATATTCAGCCTGAAAATTTAAACTGCCATCCTCGCGGTAATACAAACATTTTCCATGCAGTTCTCCGTTTTTATAGTATTCTTTGAAAGCAAGTTTTCCGTTGGAATACCATGATTTCGCCTTACCATGCTTCTTTTCGTTCTTATATCGGGTAACGCTTTCGAGCCATCCATTGGGATAATAATACTCAATTTTAACAGTTTCCTGACCGGCATCGGTATTTTTTACATACACTACTTTCATGGGCTTGCCATCGGCATAGGTACTTTCGACCTTACGTTGTGTAAACCGGCAGGAAACCAGAATAACACTCAGCGAAACCAGCAATATTAAGCTGAATCCCTTCAGGAATAATGATTTCATGAATTTATGATTTCTTAAAAAAGACATTGTAATTCAGTATCAGATGCATGCCGTAAAAATAATCGAAACTTTTAATATCACGACCCCAATAGGCGCCATAATGAACTGCAACTTTTAGCCCGGGAGTAACTTCTTTAATGAAGGCAAATTTGCCGGTAAAAACACGTCGCTCGGGAGCAAATACCGAACCCCATTTGTTACTTACCGATTGATACAGCGGCTCACCCAGGGCCGAGAAATACTGATGATCATACCAGTAGGCCACCGACAGGCTAAAATAGCTGTAATAGGCCTCTAATTGCGTGTGAATGCCATAACCATTCCTATACGGGAGTTTCTTTTCGGGGGATAAATCAGAATTCCTGATAAAAATCGATTCAAACTTGCAACCTGAAGCTTGGCGAAGCGCAAACATCCGACTGAACCTTAAGCCCCCGGCCAAAGCCCCAAACGACCGCACACGGTAGGTTACAGCCAGATCCTGACCCCCGTTGTGAGCCCAAAGCATCTGCCCGACCAGATTGAATTTGCTAAAACCCGAAGTAAACAGGGAAAATTCGCCCGAAATTCCTATTTGTAACTGCTCCTGATGCAAATCGCGCGGAAAAGCAGCTTTGTCCCAGTTAATCCAAACATCACCGAAGGCTTTTCCGTTATCGAAAACAAACTGAACTCCCTCTTCATCGTTGTCAATCAGGTGCCGGTCGAAACGATAAATCTGCTCAACCAATCGGTGTTTCCAGCCCCCATCAATGGCACCCATTATAATGCTGAGGTTTTCAACGGGCTTGTATTCAATTCTGTATAAGGGCTTTAGGGTATTTAATACATCAGTACCCGCATATTTTTGCAGATACAAACCTCCCGAAACCGACAGCTTTTTCGAAATATCATAGATAAGCATGGGTTTCAGATGTGCACCCAACAGGGTGTATGAATACACGTAATCATTGAAGTATTCGTTATTTTTAAAAAAATTATGATTACTCAGATGCAATTTGAAACGTGAAAGGTCGCCCTTTTGATCGGCTACCAGCATCCGCATGTTTTCCTGAGCAAAAACTCCGGCACAGGACAACAAAATCACTATGAAAACTATTATTCTCAGGTTTTTAGTATATTAGCCGTTTAATCAGTCATCGTTTATAAGCAAAACACAGATTACCATGCAAAGATATGTTTATAAAACAAATTTTAAGGTTTTATGTCTGTTAACGTTTGCAATAATAGAGTTTCACAGCCTTCTGGGCGGGAATTTTCAGGCTGTATCCGGCACCGATACTACGGCCAGATATTACACCCGGCTTTCGATGCAATATCTCGATTCCTCAGGAAACCGTTGCTTCGAATATGCGGGCAAGGCCATTGAATATGCGCACCGTGAGCGGAATAGTCAGTCAATGGCCGATGCATACAATGCAAACGCACTTGCGTTTCAGCTTAATGGTCAATATCGCGAAGCACTGGCCCTTTTCGACTCGGTAATTGTTTATGCAGAGGCGGCCAATGACATTTTCAGGTTAAATACCACATATAACAATATTGGAGTTATACTCCGGAAACAAGGCGCATTTGAGCCGGCAATTACCAATTTCGAAAAATCGTTGAATTATGCGCGTAAATGCAACGACAGCATTAGTATTGCCTACTGCCTTTCCAATATTGGAAGTTGCCATGCTGCCCAAAACAGCCACACGCTGGCACTAATTTTCTACTCCAGAGCGGTTGGTCTGTTTAATCAACTGCCCGACACACGTGTAAATATTGCCCATATCGAGAATAATGTTGCAGGTGTTTTAGGTCGGCAAAAGAAGTACGAAAGTGCTGTCTATCATTATAATAAAGCCTATGAGGTTTTCGATAGCCTGAAAAACAATGCTTTTTGCGTAAAAATTCTTGGTTTTACGGCAGAGGCCCTGTTGGCAGACGGGCAACCCGAAAAGGCTAAAACATATATCGAAAAAGGACAAAAATTAATCTCAGTGGTCGAAGATCCCGACATAGTCGGAGGATTTTATTATGCAGCCTACCGCACGTACTCTGAATTGAACGATCTGACTACGGCACTCGGATACCTGGATTTATACACGGGTTTAATTCAAACCAATCAGAATGAAGAATTAAAACGCATCATTTCTGACATTCAACAGCGACATCAGGTCGAAAAACTTGAGGCCGGAAATCGCGAAAAACAAACTCAACTCGAAAGGCAATGGCTGATAATGGCTGTTATGAGCCTGGCAATTCTGGCAATTCTTGGTTTTTCAATAATGATTTTCATCAATTTGCGGCAAAAAAACCGCTTAATGAAGCAGTTACGTGAAAAAAACAGCATCATCGAAGCACAACACCGCCAAATTACCGAAAGCATCGAATATGCCGGCAATATAATGCGACTAAGCATGGGAAGTTCCGAAATTACCTCTCCAAAAATCAATCAGGGTTTTGTCATTTACAAACCCCGCGAGGTGGTTGGTGGCGATTTCTATAAAATTGTCGAATCCGAAACATCATTACTGCTGGCAGTGGCTGATTGCACCGGACATGGTGTTTCGGGTGCATTTTTGGCCAGTGTGTATTTTCACTTATTGTCGAAATGTACCAAAGATACCGAAATATCGCTGGCTGATGTGCTGAAACAATTCAACACCGAACATATGACTTTCTTTGGAAAAACCGGCGTCGACGATATCAGTGAACTTCAGTCGTGTGAGCTTTCGTTGCTGCGGGTTGATACTGCAAGTCACACGGTGCAGTTTGCATCAATAAATCAGCGTTTGCTTCACATAGGCAAAACAGGTCCGGCAATAATGCGTGGAACACACTATTCCATTGGTTCACTTGATAATCCAGCGTTTGAACAAACCAATATTACATATCATCAGGGGGATATTTTCTGCATCCTCAGCGACGGATTCACCGATCAGCTAAACGAAGCGGGGACACAAAAAATAGGATGGAAGCGCCTTACCGATATTATCGTTCAACATCAGACCAAAAACCTGACGGATTTGAAGCCTGTCCTTACGGATTTTTTAATAGGATGGCATGGAAAGCGACAGCAAACCGATGATATTACAATTATTGGAATTCGATTATAATCAGTTCCTTATCTCTTCTCAGAAACCCACCAACGGACTATTCTATAATCAGTCGTTGTGTTTTAAAAACAGACCCGCACTTCAGGCTGATTATGTAAAAACCCGGCACGATATCATTCAGGTTGATTGCAAGTGTAGAGCCTTCGGTGGGCAATGCCGGTATGTTTAAAACCTGCCTGCCCGACATATCGAAAATGCAGACATCAGCAGGGCCATCGGGTTCAAACAATAAATCTATTTTGAAATTGCCGTCCGAAGGATTGGGATAAATTGTAAAACCCTCTTTATCAAGCGCATACTTCTCAATGTAACTTACATCGGGTATTACAAACTGATAATAAATGAAGCTTCCGAAATCAACCAGAAAATTTTTAATGTATCCGGCTCCTACTTTACGCAGCTTCATATATCCGGTACCATCGGCATCATCCCAGTACCAAAAATGCAAGCCATCTTCACCACGGTCCCACAGCCTGATTTCGTAACATCCGGGGGCAAAATCAAGTGTGTCTGAATAGCTTGTATTCGAAGTGAGATTATCTCTGTCAATTAATATATTCCCCTCACTATCAAGCACCTGATAATGGGTCTCGTTGCCATAATTGTTGGTTTTGACAATAAGAACATTGGTGACAGGGTATATATCTACTGTGTTGAAAGTTGTACTGAAAGTATTATTATACGGGTATTCGTCCTGTAGCTGATTGGGTTGACTAATCCTTACATTAAACGTATTCTCCAGGATAAATTCTGTCCAGGCTATTACAGGCAGTTGCACAGTGTCGGTTTCTAAGAAATTCAGGTCTCCCATCCACTGGTAACTGTAAGAATAATCACCATTGAGTCCGTATTCAACATTCAGACTATGCAAGGCATTGGCTCCTGTATTTTTTATCACGATTTCGGGATGTTTACAGATTGGGTTATATCTCCGGTACAAATCAGCTTTGTTTGGTGCGGTAACATCAACAATTGCGGCGTCGTTCTGAAAATTCGGGGCAGAGTATTGTATCAATTGCAAGGACACGTTAAAATTACCTTCTCCATTCCCCACAGGGTGCTGCACCATTCCATAATCAAGTTCAATTGAATCGGTAGCGGCCACGTAATCCGAAATTTCGATATCGTAAGTATCGGCAAAACTGCCGGGACACCATCCCGCCCTATCAAAAATCCAGGTACCGCCTTGTGGAAAAATCGGGTTTATAGCACATTTTTTCCAGTTTTGCCATTCGAAAACCTGTTCCTCGTTTACCGAAACGTGGTGCATGGTCGGACAAAATTCCGCGCAATTTCCGGCTCCTTCCATCCCATGACCCGTAGTACGTGCTTTTAACCGGTAAGTTTCAGCATCTTCGTGTCGTTGTATTTTCTTTGGTTTTAAACTGATATCATTCACTATGTTGTATTGCCCAAAATTCCCGAGATATACCTGATTGCATTGAAGCACATCGCGCGGAGGAGTGCCTTCGATAAACATAAATGTTACATCGATTAGTTCCTGGGTATTATGGGCCTGAAGATCAACCATTCCATGAAGAAATTGCACATAATCGCTTACGTCATATACATGGGTAAACCCATCAGTTCCGAGCGAAAGATTTATGCCATAAGGAGTTACGTAATTTTGAATCTGTATGGTATTGATAACTTCATAAGCCTGACCATAATATTCGAGATTGCTGTTTGCAATACTCAGGTCCGGAGTATACCAAATGGTGTCGGTCAGGCCATTCAAATGGGTAATGAGTTCATAGTCAGGATAATACACGCTCGTTTCAAGTGGTTCGATGGTGTAAGGGTCACTATTTTGAAATTCACGGATGATTTGCTGGTTCAAGGGTACCGAATCAGTATAATATTTTGTTTGGGTACTTATGGAACTATATGATCCCGTATTAAATTGAATAGCAGGCAGATACTGGCCGGGTTCAAAGTATTTAAACCGATCGTAAGCCCGGTATGAAGTTCGGCTGAGGGTTCCCCAGAATTGGGCATCTATCTGATTTTCTGAATAATCATGTATAAAATAACCACTACCGGGTTGTTCGTCAAAATCGTAATAAACCAACAAATTATTCCATGCCGAAAACCCATTATCGGGTTTAGCTACCATCAAAGCCTGAATTTCGGTTTGCGAGAGCTCCTTGTTCCACACCGAAAAATCGTCTATTTTTCCATCATAGGAATATCCTGCGTCTTTCGATGCATTGCAGCCCAGTATAAAAGTCTCTATATCACTGATTGGCTTTGTTTTACCTGTTCCGCTATGCCACAACTGACCATTGATGTATATTTTCATCGAACCGGTTACCGTGTTTTTTGTGAAAGCAAGGTGATTCCATCTGCCTTCATACTCTGAAGTAAGCGCTGCTTTATCTATCCGGTCGTAAGAATTATCCGTATTACCAGCATCCCAATAAATATTACCATTGCTCCACGGATAATGTACACAAAGCTGTCTGCGGCCATTGCTGTCGTATGCTTCCAGCAACATGTCGTTCTGGGGTTGTATGGCCTCGTTTCCATATGCCCACATGCAAATGCTAATCTCATTGTTAACATCAGGCATCACTGAGGCCGGTACATCCACATACGAAAAGTTTTCGAAATTTATGTAATAGTCTTTTTCACCAGCAAATAAGGTCGTCATATTATCGCCATATTCGGTGCCAAAAGCAAAGTTTCCTGCAATCTCAGGAATCGATACTTCAACTATTAAACCGGTGTTTCCACTGTAATAATATGGACTTTGAAGTGGTATTTTAATTTCTTCGGTAATGCCACCATAATAGATTTCTCCCTCGAAAACTGTAGTAAAACTGTAAGTTCCCAGATTGGTCTGGTCAATTTGTGTGATATTTGCCTGAGCCAGCCTGATTTTAACAGGAATCTTAATAATCTGGGAATAATTGGTGCGAAAAACCAATTCGTTAATATTTCCAGCAGGCAAACCGCAATTTAAAAGCTTGGTTGCATCATACAAACAATACAGTTTTGCATCACCAGAGATTACATCAAAGTTCACACTATTGGAGTACCAGGGGAAACCAACCGCATAGCTGTTAAAGCTGGTGTATTGATATGTATTTTCTATGAAACTCTTTTCAACTTTCCGGTACTTGGGGCTGATTGTTCCGTAAAAAATATCGAAAGGATAATTATTCCAGGTAAACTGTTTATGATAATACAATGTAGAATCCAGCATGCCGGTGTGTTCGTAAACATTCGTATAAGTAGTATAATCCCATTCTCCGCAAGGATACTGGTCCCAGGGAGTAGCTGCATCACACTTTATGGTATAATACATAAGAATTTTCTCCCAGTTTTGTGGCTCCGGAAATGGAAAAATTGCCCGGCGGGTATGAATACTATCAAAAGTAAAGGTTTTTACAAGCAGGGTATCACCAGGGTTTGCAGAAATACTTGTCGTAAAGAAGATAATTGAGATAACTAAAATCAAGATTGATTTCATACTAGAGATTTTCATCAAAAATAACCAAAATTCGAATAATCCATTAATCGTCAAAACGAATTGTATTTTATGTAATTTTGAACTTTGAATATGTAACACATGTTAACACATTACGACGTAATAGTAGTAGGAGGGGGGCATGCAGGTTGCGAGGCAGCGGCTGCAGCAGCCAATCTGGGCAGCAGTACCTTGCTGATGAGTATGGATCTGACCAAATTTGCACAGATGTCGTGCAATCCGGCCATGGGAGGTGTAGCCAAGGGCCAAATAGTCAGAGAGATTGATGCTTTGGGCGGCTATGCAGGTATTGTTACCGACAACACCATGATTCAGTTCCGCATGTTAAATATGTCGAAAGGTCCGGCCATGTGGAGTCCAAGGGCTCAATGCGACAAAGCTTTGTTTTCGATTCAGTGGCGACAAATTCTCGAAAGCATTCCAAATCTTGACTTCTGGCAAGACTCCGTAGTTAAAGTGTTAATAGAAAAGAACAAAGTTTGTGGTGTTGAAACTCAACTTGGTCTGCAATTTAAATCTCAATCAGTAATACTAACCACCGGAACATTTCTCAATGGGTTAATGCATATCGGTCAAACCCAAATTAAAGGTGGCCGAATAGGTGAAGCGGCATCATATGGTATTACAGAACAACTGGTATCCCTGGGTTTTGAAAGCGACCGGATGAAAACCGGTACCCCTGTACGGATTGATGGCAGATCGGTAGATTTCACCAAACTTCAGGAACAGCCCGGTGACGATACAATTATTCCATTCTCGTTTCTCAACACCTATGGTTTCCATAAGTTAAAACAACGGAGTTGCTTTATTTGCAACACCGACCAATCGGTACATGAATTACTTAAGTCGGGTTTAGACAGATCTCCTTTATATGATGGAACCATTCAGTCGATAGGTCCACGCTACTGCCCCAGCATCGAAACAAAGCTGGTTACATTTCCCGATAAAGACAGTCATCAATTGTTTTTAGAGCCTGAGGGTGAGAACAGTATAGAGTATTACTTAAATGGTTTCAGCAGCAGCCTGCCATGGGATATACAATTGGGAGCGCTACAGAAAATACAAGGCTTCGAAAAAGTTAAAATATTTCGTCCGGGCTATGCCATCGAATACGACTTTTTTCATCCCACACAGTTACACCCAACGCTTGAGACAAAGCACATCGAAAACTTGTATTTTGCCGGACAAATAAACGGAACCACCGGGTATGAGGAAGCCGGTGCGCAAGGAATTATGGCAGGAATAAATGCACATCTTAAAAACAACAATAAACCTGCATTTATACTTAACCGCGATCAGGCATATATCGGAGTACTTATTGATGACCTCGTGACCAAAGGCGTTGATGAACCCTACCGTATGTTTACCAGTCGGGCAGAATTTCGGATTTTGCTGCGACACGATAATGCCGATGCCCGTTTGACTGAACTTTCGTATCAGATTGGACTTGCCGGAAAAGAGCGCATGGATAGACTGAATCGAAAATTGGAGGATATTGAAAAACTCACCAATTTCTCGAAACGATATTCCTGCGACCCATCTTTGATAAACCCATATCTTGAATCGAAGGATACTGCGCCGATGAAACAAAGGAGCCGACTCAGCTCAATGCTAACACGTCCACAGGTTCGACTAGCCGAACTGACTGAAATAATTGAGGATTTAAAATCGCTGACCAATGGTTTTGAACACCAGTCAGAGACTATCGATGCAACCGAAATTGCAATTAAATACGCTGGATATATAGAGCGGGAAAAATTGTTAGCCGAAAAAATGAAACGATTAGAAAACATTGAATTGGGAGATTTCATCGATTACGACAAATTAAATTCCCTTTCAACCGAATGCAGACAAAAATTAAAACGGATAAAACCGCGCACTTTGGGTCAGGCTTCCCGCATCAGTGGAGTTTCACCTGCTGATATCAGTGTGCTGCTTATATACCTCGGAAGATAATGTTTTGTTCCACGTGAAACCAAATATTGATTTTTAACAAATACTAACTCAAAATAATACACCTATGATAATTGAAGGTAATCTGATTGACATTTATGCCGAAGAAATATATCCCGCAAGTATCCTCATTGATGAGGATGGCATCATCCGTTCTATTGAACGAAATGGTAACACCTATGATTATTACATCTCACCTCCCCTGATTGATGCCCATGTTCACATCGAAAGTTCAATGCTCATTCCTTCAGAGTTTGCCCGCCTTGCGGTTCGATGTGGAACAGTGGCTGTAGTTTCGGATCCTCACGAAATTGCTAATGTCTGCGGAATCGATGGTGTTAAGTTTATGATTGAAAATGGAAAACAAACTCCATTGAAATTTTACTTTACTGCCCCAAGCTGTGTTCCGGCAACCGAATTCGAAACCTCAGGTAAAACACTATCAGCTACAGATATCGATAGTCTTATGTCATCAGGCGAAATTATAGCACTTGGCGAGATGATGAATTTTCCTGGTGTCATACATTCATTTCCCGATGTTATCGACAAACTTAATGTTGCCAAAAAATGGAATAAGCCAATTGATGGACATATACCCGGAATCACAGGTAGCGATTTAATAAAATACGTAGAATCGGGTATAAGTACCGACCACGAATGTTATATGCTACACGAGGCGCTGGCGAAAATTGAACTTGGCATGAAAATTCTGATTCGAGAAGGTTCGGCAGCGAAAAATTTTGATGAACTGTTTCCTCTTATTGAATCACATAACGAAATGGTAATGTTGTGTACCGACGATTCTCATCCTGACGAACTAATCCAACACGGGCACATTGACAAAATCATTAAAATGGGGTTAAATAAGAAAATCAGCATTTTCAAACTTCTTCGCGCAGCATCGATAAATCCCATCAATCATTATAATTTACAGGTTGGTTGCTTAAGACCCGGTGATCCGGCAGATTTTGTAGTGTTAAACTCTGTCGATGCGTTCAATATTGTTCAGACGTATATAAACGGGACCATGGCTTTTGCTAATGGCAGGGTTCTCTTCTCAACGGAAACGACAAAACCAATTAACAACTTCAAACTTACCAAACACCTTGCAACGTCTGACATTAATCTGACACCTGAACAAAATAAAAAAATCAGGGTAATCGTAGCAAGCGACGGTTCACTGCTAACCAATGAGTCAATTGAAGATCCATTGCTTACCCACGATAACACAATATCTGATACTTCGCGAGACATTCTGAAAATAGTTGTACTTAACCGTTATCAGCAAACCAATCCTACCATTGGGTTCATCCGTGGTTTTGGTTTACAGCGCGGTGCCATAGCTTCGACCATAGCCCACGATAGCCATAATATTATTGCTGTAGGAGCCGACGACCAATCAATCATTCATGCAATAAATGAACTTATCGAAAAAACAGGCGGCATCACGTGCGTTCAAGAGAAAGATTACTTTACCATACCACTTCCGTTTGGAGGTCTTATGACCCACATACCCGGCGAGGCTGTAGCACGCGATTACAGTAAACTCAATCAGGTAGTAAAATCGCTTGGGTGTACGCTTCATTCGCCATTTATGACCCTTTCTTTCATGGCGCTGTTGGTAATTCCTAACCTTAAAATAGGAGATAAGGGGTTATTCGACATTACAAAATATAGTTTTCAGGGATTATGGGTATAATGTTTCATGTGGAACAACACATAAATTACTTATTTTCAATAATATGCGTGTAATTGTACAGCGAGTATCGGAGGCAAAAGTCAAAATTGATGATGTTATTTCAGGTTCAATAAAGCAGGGCTTATTGATTTTTGCAGGATTTGTTTCTGAAGACACACAGGAAGATATAAATTGGACGGCTAACAAACTCGTACAATTGCGAATATTTTCGGATGCAACAGGGGCAATGAACAAATCACTTCTTGAAATTGATGGTAACATGCTAATTGTCAGCCAATTTACATTACACGCCAAAACAAAGAAAGGCAACAGACCTTCGTTTTTATCTGCTGCACCACCCGAAATAGCAATTCCACTCTATGAATCGTTTGTAAAAAAATGCAACGAACTATTGCCATCAAACGTACAAACCGGTATATTTGGAGCAGACATGAAAGTCGCACTTTGTAATGATGGACCGGTAACAATAATTATTGACTCGAAAAACAGAGATTTATGAGGCTTATCCTAACAACTGTTCTTGCAACACTTGCGTTACTGACAGCCTGCAGCGATGATAACATTGATGGTGGAGCAACCGGAATTATCAAGTTTGGTGAAGGTGATTGCCAGCTTGATCAAAGTTTTTGGTATTATTACAATTACAACGGTTATGCATATTGCATAAACAAAAATATCCGCGATACATTAAACGATGCCTACGGGAAAAGTCTTTACGAAAATTCTGACAGTGTATATTGTGCTAACGGAAAATATACATTTGCCCTGCAGCCCGGAAATTATTACATTTTTATTCGCGAATACCCCAACATGGGTTTCGACAATCTTGTGACAGTGCATTATAAGTCGATAACAGAAACCAATTTGTTCTTTTATCGATGCCTCTAATCTTTATTTAAGTTCTTAACCCATAAATTGTTCCTGCAAATGACGATCAGTGAAGCGCAATATAAAGTAGATCAGTGGATTAACCAACACGGAGTAAGATACTTCAACGAACTTACCAATATGGTAGTTCTGACCGAAGAAGTGGGCGAACTGGCACGTGTAATTGCTCGAACCTATGGAGAACAATCGTCGAAAGAAGGTGAAAACCTTAACCTTGCCGATGAATTGGCCGATGTATTGTGGGTAATTATTTGTCTGGCTAATCAAACCGGGGTTGATCTTGATAAAGCCCTGAATGACAATTTTATGAAGAAAAATAGCCGCGACATAACCCGACATATAAATAACGAAAAACTCAAATAATATGACCTCCCTTCCAAAACATTTACAACCGGCCGAACTGCATCAATCGCTTGATGCCATAAAAAACAAGCTTACCAGTCCACAGGATAATACTGTATTAAAGAATATTTTTAACTGCATCGATCTTACCAGTTTGAATGCCACCGACTCGGCAAAGTCAATCAAGTTGTTTGTTGAAAAAGTAAACTGGTTCGAAACTGAATTCGACATGAAAAACGTTGCGGCAATATGCGTATATCCACTGCACATTTCCACAGTAAAAAGCAATCTAATCGTGTCCAATGTAAATATTGCCTCAGTTTCGGCCTGCTTCCCATCCTCGCAGACTTTTCTATCGGTAAAAATTGCTGAATGCGAACTGGCTGCCAACAAAGGGGCAGATGAACTTGATATCGTGCTATCGTTGGGCCATTTTTTTGATTATGATTTTCAATACATTACAAACGAAATTTCGTTGATTAAATCGGTGATTGGTAAAAAACACCTCAAGGTGATTCTCGAAACCGGTGAGTTAAAAACCGTTGAAAATATTTACACTGCTTCGCATCTAGCCATGGAAGCAGGTGCAGATTTTATAAAAACATCCACCGGCAAAACTCCTGTTTCTGCAAGTCCCGAGGCTGTGTACACGATGTGTGCGGCGATAGCTGAATTTTATGCAGCAACAGGTAAAATGGTTGGAATTAAACCTTCCGGAGGAATTGTTACCACAGCCGATTCCCTTTTGTACTACAATATTGTTAAATCGGTTCTTGGAGCTAAATGGCTGAATAACAAATACTTTCGCTTAGGGGCCTCACGTCTGTCGAACAATTTACTAAGCGATATTTACCAAAAAGAAATTAAACATTTTTAATGCGCCTCCAGCCAATTCTTTCCATACCCATATTCGGCTTTTAACGGAACACTTAAACTCATTACGTTTTCCATTTCGGTAATTACCAGATCTCTGAGTGTTTCAGCTTCGCTTGCATAAACATTAAAGTTCAATTCGTCGTGCACCTGCATTATCATTTGTGAACGAAATTCACCCTCGGAGAGTCTCTTCTGAATGTTTATCATGGCGAGCTTGATAATATCGGCAGCCGAACCCTGAATGGGGGCATTTATGGCATTTCGTTCAGCGAATCCACGTACGACAGCATTACTACTGTTTATATCCGACAAATACCTCTTCCGACCCAGTATGGTTTCAACATAGCGGTTTTCACGGGCCATTAATATGGAATTATCAATAAACTTTCTTACACCGGGAAAACTATCGAAATAATTGTCTATCAAATCCTTAGCTTCAGTCCTGCTGATTTGCAACCGCTGTGCAAGACCAAATGCCGAGATACCATAGATAATTCCAAAATTCGCAGTTTTGGCTTTCGAACGCATTTCCCGTGTAACCTCATCGCGTGATACACCAAAAATTTTAGCAGCCGTAGCTGTATGAATATCCTCGTTGTTTTGAGAAAATGCTTCTATCATATTGGCATCATTGCTCATGTGAGCCATTATTCGCAATTCAATCTGCGAATAGTCGGCCGAGAAAAACAAACAATCGTCACAGAATGGAATAAAAGCACCCCGTAGCACCCTCCCCCTGTCTTCACGTATCGGAATATTCTGTAAATTGGGGTTTACAGAACTTAACCTTCCGGTTGCTGCTATGGTTTGCGTATAGGTTGTGTGAATTCTGCCAGTCACGGGCGACACCATCGCAGGCAATGCATCCACATAGGTACTGATAAGTTTACTTACCGAGCGATACTCCAAAATCTCATCGACAATGGGGTGGGTTCCGCTAAACTTTACCAATATTTCTTCTCCGGTAGCATATTGCTTTGTTTTAGTCATCGGTGGATTCTGTGTGATTTTAAGCTTTTCAAACAAAATCACACCCAACTGTCTGGGTGAAGCAATATTGAATTCATTTCCTGCCAATGAATATATTTTCTTCTCAATACCCAGTAATTCCTCCTTTAACTGCACCGAATAATTACGCAACATATTGCTATCAACCGCCACACCGGCACATTCCATTTTTACCAGAACCGGAAGTAATGGCATTTCGACATCAAAAAATAAACTTTCGAGACCCTGCTTTTTAAGTTCAGAAGCAAAAAACAGTTTCAGCTGAAGGCAAATATCGGCATCTTCGCCTGCGTATCGGGTTATCAGTTCAACAGGTACATCGCGCATGTTTTTCTGAATACTACTGCGTTTGCCGATCAACTCTTCGATATGAATGGTAGAATAATTCAGGTATTGAAGCGCCAGATCGTCAAGATTGTGTTTTTGATCAGGTTCAATCAAATAGTGAGCAATCATAGTGTCGAACAAAGGTCCTGTAACTTCAATTCCATGATAATGCAACATCAGAATATCAAATTTGAGATTTTGTCCGATTTTAAGTATTTGACAATTTTTCCAGAAAGGATTGAACTCATTAATCACTTCGATTGTTTCGTCACGTGTTGCAGGCATGGCTACATACCAGGCTTCACCAGGCTGAATACTGAAAGAAAGGCCAACAATGGTGTCGGTTTGAGGATTTAGGCCGGTGGTCTCAGAGTCGAAACAAACCTCATCGGCATCCATAAGTTTCTTTAACAGTTGTTTGCGCAAATACAAGGTATCAACCAGATGATATTTCGCATTAACGCTGTCGGCATTTTCACGACCCGTTTCAACCGGTTTTTCCTGTGCTTGAAGCGAAGGTACGGGCTGACCAAACAAATCGAGTTGCGCTGGCCCGGGTTGATTCTGGGCTTCAATAAAAAATCGTTCTGCCAGATTCCGGAACTCCAGATTTGCAAAAATCTTTTTTAACGCATCAATATCCGGACTCAGCTTCTTTAAATCGTCGTGCGTTACTTCCACCGGAACATCTGTGCGTATGGTGACCAAAGTTTTTGCTAATAGGATCTGTGCTGAATTATTTTTAATAATATCGCCATTACGGCCCGGTAATTTTGATGCATTTTCGATTAGGCTTTCGACGGTTCCATACTGAGCTATCAGCTTCTTTGCAGTTTTTTCGCCAATACCCGGAGCCCCCGGTATATTGTCGCTGCTATCGCCCCATAGTGCAAGTATATCGCGCACCTGATCGGGATGTGTAATCTCAAATTGAGCATTTACTTTGGCAATGTCGAGAATTTCGGATTCATTTCCGGCCCGTCCGGGTTTATATATTCTGATATTTTCGTCAACCAGCTGTGTGTAATCCTTGTCGGGAGTCATCATAAATACCTGAAAGTCCGGATTCGCCAGTTTTTTTGCCAGTGTACCAATGGTATCATCGGCCTCAAAACCTTCAATTTCGATTACCGGAATGCGAAAAGCCCTAATAACATCTTTAATAATAGGAACTGACATTCTGATTACTTCAGGGGTTTCGTCGCGATTGGCTTTATATGCTGAATATAGAGTATTACGAAACGATCCTCCGGGAGGGTCAAACACAACCGCTATATGCGTGGGATTCTCCTTTTTAATAATATCTATCAGTGTATTGGTAAAGCCAAAAATTGCTGAAGTATTTACACCTCGGGTGTTAATTCTTGGGTTTTTAATAAACGCATAATAACTGCGAAAAATCAAAGCGTACGCGTCAAGCAGGAATAGTTTTCCTTCCATGATAAATGTTTTTGTAAAGATAAAAACACCTCCCGATAACAATTCCTTTTTTGAAAAGAAAGTTTTCGCAAGCGTCTAAACAGAAAAATTAATTATGTTTTTGCAGGTTACGACTAAAGTATTACATTTGCTGCCGATGCCCGGATGGCGGAATTGGTAGACGCGCTGGTCTCAAACACCAGTGGTAGCAATACTGTGCCGGTTCGACCCCGGCTCCGGGTACTGCCTTCTTTAATGGAAAAGAAGGCATTTTTTAAATGAACACGTATGACGAATCACCCCAATCCCGAAAAACAAAAGCAGTTCGACCGCCATTATCTCGAAATGGCCAAAATATGGGCAAAAAACAGTTATTGCAAACGTCGTCAGGTAGGTGCCCTCATCGTAAAAGACAGAATGATAATTTCGGATGGCTACAATGGGACTCCTTCGGGTTTCGAAAACGATTGCGAAGACGAAAACAATAAAACAAAAGCCTATGTGTTACACGCCGAGGCCAATGCTCTGACAAAAGTAGCGAGGTCGGGCAATAGTTCACAAGGGGCCACCTTATATATTACCACATCGCCCTGCATCGAATGTGCTAAACTCATTATTCAAAGCGGAATCGTACGGGTTGTTTTTGTTGACGAATACCACAGCAACGACGGCCTTGACCTGCTAAAGCGCGCCGGTATCGATATTGTTAAATTCGAATTGTAATGCTGTCGGATAAACAAAAACTACTGCTCCCGTTAATAATTGCCATTTCGTTTGTGGCTGGGATGCTCATTTCGTTGTGGTTGTTCAGGAGCGAAACCAAAGTTCTGGGGTTTAAAATGCCCCGTAAAGACAAACTGAGTACGGTAATCGATTATGTGAAAAGTGAATATGTTGACGATGTGAACCTCGATTCGCTGATCGAAATGGCCATACCTCATTTTTTACAGGAACTCGACCCGCATTCTATATACGTTACTTCCGATGAAGCCAAATCGATGAACGAGCCACTGGAAGGCAATTTCGAAGGCATTGGAATTCAGTTTAATGTAAATAATGATACGGTTTTAATAGTAGACATTATCAGTGGAGGCCCGTCGGAAAAAATCGGATTGAAAGCCGGTGACCGTATTATAACCGTCAACGACAGTGTTATCGCAGGCAAGGGTATTAAAAGCGATGATGTGGTTAAATTACTTAAGGGTCAGCGTGGAACTACAGTCAAAGTGGGAATTATGCGCCGTGGCAGAGATGAGTTACTTAGTTTTACAATAATCCGCGACAAAATTCCTATTAAGAGTGTTGATGCTTATTACATGCTGAATAAAACCACGGGCTACATAAAAATCAGCAGCTTCTCGAAAACTACCCATAGCGAGTTTGTTGAAGCAGCATTTGTAATGAAAGAAAAAGGAATGAAAAACCTGATTCTTGACCTGAGGGGTAACTCGGGAGGTTATATGGATGCAGCCACCAATATCGTAGATGAATTTTTGAATGGCGGAAAACTGATTGTTTACACCGAAGGTAAGGCCAGGCCAAAAAGTTCGGTATACTCAACCGATAAGCGGGCTGTTTGTGTCGATACCAAACTGGCTGTGTTGATTGATGAATTCTCGGCTTCGGCCAGCGAAATTGTTGCCGGGGCTATTCAGGATAACGACAGGGGTTGGATTATTGGCCGCCGTTCGTTTGGAAAAGGATTGGTTCAGGAACCTACTGTTTTTAACGATGGTTCGATGTTACGGCTCACTACAGCGCGTTATTATACTCCGTCGGGACGGTGTATCCAGAAAAACTACTCGCGCGGTTACGATAGCTATTACGACGAAATTATGGAGCGTTATCTGCACGGCGAATTTTCGGAAGCCGACAGTATCGAATTTCCTGATTCGTTGCAATATAAAACAACAGGTGGCCGGATTGTATATGGGGGTGGGGGTATTATGGCAGATATTTTTATACCCATCGACTCCATTCTTTTTAAGCCAGCATTGAGGGCAATCAGTGATTATGGCCTTGCCTATAGTTTTGCTCTGAAATATACCGATAAAAACCGCCCGGAGTTGAGTAAAATCGACAACCCGGAATCCTTGCTAATATATCTCGATCGCAAAAATATTCTGAGTCAGTTTTACACGTATTTGTATCAAAATAAAGTTAAAATTCCTTATTATCAGTTGAATAGCGTAAGCCAGTACATTAAGTGGAGTGTATACGCTTATCTGATCAGAAATGTGTTCGACGATAATGAGTATTACCGCTATATAAATCAGATGGATAAATCCTGCAAAGTAGCAGTGGAGATACTCGAAAGCGAAAAAGAAATTCTTGAAAAATAGCCTTTTATGTGGGTTGACAGCCTACAAAAAACTAACTATAGAATAGGCAATAAATATAAGAGCCGAATAAAACAAAAACCATCGTACAGGAGTATATTCAGCCGGCCTGATATTCATCCGGTAACGCAGATACAACATCAGCAAAGCCTTCTCGAGATAATAGGCAACAATGGTCGCATAAGCCACGCCAATTACACCGATTGTTTTAATAAACAAAACGCTGAAAAATACATTTACAACAATTTCGATCAGCGACGCCGTCATTATTACTTTCGATTTACGCAGGCCTATCAGGATGGTCTGTGGAAATACCAGACGGCTTACTATAATCAACAGATATACATTGAAAACATTGGCACTTTCGGCAAAATTTTCGTTGAAAATTATTGGGTACATCCACTTGCTGAGCAACAGGAACAAAATGCTCATCGGAAATAGAACATGAGCCAATTTCCCTGCTTTGTTACGGAGTAAATTAAGGGTTTCTTTCAGGTTTTCGTTTTGCGAAAATGCCGGAATCATGGCCGAACTAAAAGCATTAGCCAACAATACAACAAATGGCAATTCTCGGGCGCCATACCTAAATACAGCAAAGGTGGCTTCACCGTAGAAATTCGAAACCAGAAAACCATCAATATATTGGGCACTTCCACTCATCATCAGGCTTAAAATAAGCGGAGATCCAAACACAAGCTGTTCTTTAATATATGGCAACGAAATACGTATGCCGGAATATTTAAAAACGAGAACAGCGAGCCAGACTAATCTGACAAGATTAACGAATACCAGGCCATACAATCCATAACCCAGATCAAAACCAAACAACACGGGGGCAGTGACACAGATGAACTGTAAGCCCATGCTGATTAATCCGTATCGAATAATTGCCCCTGATTTATTCCTGAGTAAATAGACATATTCCACCAGGTTTGCCGGACCCGAAACAACAATATACATCAACAGGATCCTTAGGTATGGAATATTATTTCCCCTCAGGTTCAGTAAATCGGCCAAAAAATCGCGCGAAAAGTACACAAAGGCTGCAGCAAGAATACTGAAGAATGTTAAAACCAGCACCGTATTAAAAAGCGCCGGTGTTTTTGCAGCGTTGCTATCGCCCAGCGACTTGCTGTTACCGAATAAACTGAGAAACGACTGAATGATACCTGAAGTCCAGAAAAAACTGACTCCACCCGCAATCAACAGGAATGTCTCGTAAATACCAATTTCACCGGTTCCCAGGTTTGTCTTGGTGAATACAATGCTGATAAGCAATAGCATACCAAACCGAAGCAGCTGAAAAAACTGTAGACCGGTGATATTGGTTATATATTTCCTGAAATTCAAAATCAGACTAAAAAACTAACTGTTGTTTTTGATATTTTCGAGATACCCAGCCATAATTTTCTGAATATACTTGCCAATGATATCGAATTCGAGATTTACCATGGTACCGGGTTTAATATTATGAAAATTAGTTATTTGCCAGGTAAATGGAATTATAGCCACCGAAAAGCGATCATCGCGCGAATCGACAACGGTAAGGCTGACCCCGTTTACTGAAATCGAACCTTTTTCAACTGTAATATTACCCCTCGACCTGTCGTACTGAAAAGTATAATACCAGCTTCCATCTGCTTCGGTAAGCGAAATACATTCAGCGGTCTGATCAACATGGCCCTGCACCATGTGGCCGTCGAGAAGCCTGTCCATGGTCATGCTGCGTTCCACATTAACTTCGTCGCCCACCTGCAATAAACCCAAATTCGATTTATCAATCGTCTCCTGAATGGCGGTTACCATATAGGTTTTTTGAAGCACATCAACCTCAACCACGGTAAGGCATACACCATTATGACAAACACTTTGGTCGGGCTTCAGGTTTTCGGCGAACGAGCAGCTTAGATAAAAATGATAATTACCCCTGTCGCGAACAATGTTTACCACGCGTGCAGTTTCTTCAACAATTCCTGAAAACATAGTCTTAAGTTTAATTTATTTGATACAAAAATACACGAATATTTTAAGCCATCATTATGGTTTATAGTAAGCACTGTTTCGAATTATTTACGGATGTGCACCATCATCCTGAATCCCAAATCGGTGAGAATAATGCGTGCATTCCCATTGCGTTCGATATGGTAGGCCGCTTTATCGAATTCATCGGCAATACCTTCGATATTACCGGGAGTAATAAAGGCAGAAAATTTCTGCGAGAACTCCGATTCTTTCCGAATCAATAGCGAAATATCATCGAAGTGGTTCCGTATCATAAAACTACCCCGAATCATACGCAGGGCATATTCCATGAAGCTTTTCTGCTTTTCCCGGCTCAGTTGTGCCAAATCGGAAACCCACTTCGTAAGTTCGGCCACATTGCGCGAATAGGATAAGCGCATCAACGAAGTAAATTTATCGAAAAAGTAATCGAACTCATCGCTGGTGCTTATGTGATTTAATGCCTCCAGATAATTGCCTTGCGACAAACGGCAAATTTCGTTAGCCTCGCTATCAGTAATACCAAATTTCTCAATGAGTGCATGCGATAAACTCCTGGTATCAATACGCGGAATCTTAACCGGTTGAGCCCTCGATAATATTGTTGAAATAATGTCTTCGTGATTGTCGGCTACCAGAATAAACAAGGTTTTATCGGGTGGCTCTTCCAAAATTTTAAGCAGTTTATTGGCAGTTGTGTTGTTCATTCGCTCGGGTAGCCAAATGATCATTACTTTAAATTCTGCCTCAAAGGTTTTCAGATTGAGTTTTCTGATAATTTCGCGGGCTTCTTCGGTATAAATGCTTCCCTGTTTATTCTCAGCACCAAGGGCATCAAGCCACATATTGAGCGAGAAATACGGATTTGCCAAAACCTGGCTTCGCCATATTTCGATATAAGAATCGCTGACATTGGCTTTTCCTGAGACCGATATCACCGGAAATACAAAGTGCAGATCGGGATGAATAAGTTTTTGATATTTCCGGCAACTGGGACAAGTTCCACAGGCATCATCGGTTTTATTTCCGGTACAGCAAAGGTATTGTGCATAGGCAATGGCAATGGCAAGTTTACCGCTTCCCGGAGGACCATAAAACAACTGTGCATGACTCACCCGATTCTCGCGTACTGTTTGTATCAGATGACGTTTTATTTCTTGCTGGCCTATAATTTCGCTAAACAACATAACCCGAAATTTGCGCTAAAATACAGAATTATGCTGATAATTTTCCACATTTTTAAATCTGCGCTAAAGCATAAAAGCATTTAAAAAAAAACTGAAATATTTCATATTTTTGAGTATCGCTAAAAACGACCAATTAAACTAATGAATGGCTATGTATAATCTTGACAACTACAATTTTGCGAACAAGCGCGTATTGCTTCGCGTCGATTTTAATGTTCCTATCAATGCCGGTGTAGCCCCAACCGACGATATGCGTATTAAAACCACCTTGCCCACCATCACCAAACTGCTGAGCGAAGGGGCCTCCATAATCTTGCTCACCCACCGCGGTCAACCTCAGGGCAAACGTACCGAACGACACAGCCTTTCTCATATACTACCGCTGGTGAAAAAGCTCATTGGGCGTGAAGTAAAACTTGCCGACGACGTATATAGCGCCGAAACTGCAGAAATGGCACGCAACCTCAAGCCCGGTGAAATTATGATGCTGGAGAATCTTCGGTTTTATAAAGAAGAAACTGATGGCGATGAGGAATTTGCAAAGAAATTAGCCTCATTGGGAGATGTTTATGTGAACGACGCGTTTGGGACTGCCCACCGAAATCACGCTTCAACAGCGGTAATTGCCAAATTTTTCCCTTACGACAAGATGTTTGGCTACCTGATGGAAAGTGAAATGAAAAACCTTGAGCGCGTAATGAAAGAACCCGCCAGGCCATTTACGCTAATGTTGGGAGGCGACAAGGTCACTACAAAAATCGGTATTGTTGATGCCATGCTGCCCAAGCTCGATAATGTGATTATCGGCGGAGGGGTTTGCTTCACATTTTTCAAGGCTATGGGAATCAATGTGGGTAATTCGCTAGTCGAAAGTGAGTACGTAGATGTGGCTAAGCGGATACTCGACCATGCAAAGCAACAAAATGTAAAGATTTATCTGCCCGAAGATGTACTCATTGCCGACAGCCGAAGCAACGATGCCAATATAGAACATTGCGAAATTAACGAAATAAAAGACAATTGGATAGGCCTTGACATAGGTATAAAATCAGCCGATAATTTTGCAAAAGTAATCGAAGATTCAAAAACACTGCTGTGGGATGGACCGATGGGCGTGTACGAAATGTCGCACTTCTCGTATGGAACTCAAAAAATTGCCCTATCGGTAGGTCGCCAAACCGATAAAGGCCTGTTTTCGATAGTTGGGGGGGGAGATACTATTGCCGCATTGAATAAATATAGCCTGGCGCATAAAATCAGTTATCTGTCGTCGGCAGGCGGAGCATTGCTCGAATATGTCGAAGGTAAAAACCTGCCCAGCATTCGCGTAATCAAAGAATCGTTCTCTGTGGACGATTATAATTTTAACAGGAAAAAAGTACTGATGCGTGTCGACTTCAATGTGCCCCTCGATAAGGAATTCAACATAACCGACGATACCCGCATCATTACTGCAATACCTACCATCCGTAAAATTCTGGCCGACAACGGTTCGGTTATTCTTATGACCCATCTGGGTCGTCCCAAAGGGGCTTACGAAGACAAATACTCGGTGAAACATATTGTTCCTTATCTGACCAAACTCTTCGAAATGGAAGTGAAATTTCCGGGTGACTGCATTGGCGAAAATGCACAAATAATGGCGGCCGGATTAAAGCCACGGGAAATAATGATTCTCGAGAACCTGAGGTTTCACCCCGAAGAAGAAAAAAACGATGAAGAGTTCGCAAAAAAACTTGCTTCACTGGGCGATGTGTATATTATGAACGCCTTTGGCACGGCCCACCGGGCACACGCCAGTACATACATGATTGCGCGCTTCTTTCCCGAAGACAAAATGTTGGGTTATCTGGTCGAAAGCGAAGTAAACAACATTGAGCGGGTATTACACAAAGGCGAAAAACCTTTTACCGCAATTGTAGGCGGATCGAAAGTGTCAACCAAAATAGATATTATCAGGGCGTTGATGGATCGTGTCGACAACCTGATTATCGGAGGTGGTATTGCTTTTACTTTTATCAAAGCTATGGGGGGACATATAGGAAATTCGCTGGTTGAAGAAGACTATATCGATGTGGCTAAAGAAATTCTCGATAAAGCCATCATGAGTAATGTGAAACTTTATTTACCCACCGATTGTCTGATCGCAGATAAATTCGATAATGAGGCACATATCAAACATGTTAAAATCAATGAGATACCTGATGGCTGGAGTGGACTTGATATCGGTGTAAAATCCGCTGAGACTTTTGCCAAGGTAATTGAACGAAGCAAAACACTATTGTGGAATGGTCCCATGGGAGTTTTCGAAATGGATCATTTCAGTAATGGTACCATCAAGCTGGCCCTTGCAGTATCACGTAGCACCGACCATGGAGCTTTTTCGCTGGTAGGTGGTGGAGATAGTATTGCCGCCCTGAACAAATATGGTCTTGCTCACAAAATCAGTTATGTTTCCACGGCCGGAGGTGCTCTTCTCGAATATATCGAAGGAAAAGAATTGCCCAGCCTGAAAGCAATCCGAACTAAAATCTGATTAAAGCAAAACAATGTTCTTCCCTGAAGTTGGTTTTCCAGCTTCATATTTCTGTATACATACATTTTTAATAACATGGTTTTCACCTATTGTTCAGCATTTTTTGCTTTATAAACAGATACGTACTTTTGAATTCAGGATATTCAGGCTAATGGACTTATTGGTGTTACCATATTTCTCGATTTTTCTCATAATATTTTTAGGATATTTTCTGGGGAAAATAAAATTTGCAGGTATTTCGCTCGACATTGCTGCAGTTCTTTTTGTGGCCATTTTTGCCGGACATTTGGGCTTTGTGGTTCCCGGAGAATTGAAAATGATAGGCCTGGTAATGTTTATTTTTTCGGTAGGTTTTCAGGCAGGGCCATCACTGATAGAATCGTTTCGAAAAGAAGGTATCAACCTGATAATATTAGGGAGTATTATTGTTTTAAGTGGTTTGGCAATTACTATTTTACTGTGCAAAATATTTCATATAAATGGTGTTGTCGGCGCGGGATTATTTACCGGAGCTTTAACCAGTACACCGGGTCTCGCAGCTCTGACCGAAATAACCTACGACCCACAGGGTTCAATTGCCTATGGAATTGCCTACCCGTTTGGGGTTATCGGGGTTGTTCTTTTCGTTAAATTATATCCGAAACTGCTAAAAATTAAAATTACTCAGGCCGAAAAAGATTATGAAACCAACCTGCAAAGCACCCACCCGAAATTAATGTCGAAAAACTTTGTAGTTGAGAATCCGGAAATCATTGGAAAAAGTATTGCTGAAATTCATTTCAGAAAAATTACCGGTGCTAACGTTTCGAGGGTTTTACAAAATGGTGCAGCTTTTACACCCCGCGAAGAAACTCCGTTATACAGGGGTTCAATAATCAAGGCGGTGGGAACAGAAGAAGCACTTGACAGGGTTGAAAAACTCATTGGTAAAGTTACTACCGTCGGTATCGCTCTTAGCGAAAACTATGAGGTAAGATACATAACCGTGACCAATAAAGCGGTGCTTGGTAAAACCATAAGCGAACTGGGTGTACACAGTAGGTATAATGCCGTGGTAACCCGCATTCGACGCAGTGGAGTTGAGTTGTATCCCGGTTTTGACGTCAGTATTCAGTTTGGTGACAGGCTCAGGATGGCTGGCAATAAAGAAAACCTTTTAGAGGTGGCTGCCTTTTTGGGCGATAACGAAAACCCACATTACGATTCCGATTTCTGGCCAATATCGTTGGGAATTGTACTGGGTGTGCTACTCGGACTTCCAACCCTTCATATTGGAGGTGTTAGTCTATCGCTGGGGGCTACCGGTGGTGTTCTGGCCATAGCTATCATTATGAGTCGTATCGGGCGTATTGGTCCGGTGGTTTTCGCAGTATCATCCCAAGGGAATTATATGCTTCGTCAGTTTGGTTTGCTCATTTTTCTCGCCGCTTTGGGTACCGAAGCCGGTGCAGGACTTCTCGATATTCTATCTCATAATGGCTGGAGTCTGCTTATTTTGGGGGTTGTAATTACACTGGTACCTATGCTTCTTGGGGCTTTAGTTGCACGATTATTCTTTAAAATGGATATCCTGTCGTTTCTCGGTGCACTTACCGGTGGGATGACAAGTACACCAGGATTGGGTGCAGTAACTTCGATGACTAAAACCAATGCCCCGGGTGTTGCTTATGCCACTATTTATCCCATTGCATTGGTGCTCATGATTATTGGAGTTCAAATTATTTTAATCGTTTTGTAAATTAATCAATATTTTAATTATCTTTGCAGCCACATTGCGGGGTAGAGCAGTTGGTAGCTCGTCGGGCTCATAACCCGGAGGTCGCAGGTTCGAGTCCTGTCCCCGCTACAAAACAGCGTGAGTGTGAGAGTGAGTACGAAGTACAACACCTCACACTCACGCTGTTTCTGCTCACCCGCTCTCAATCTCACTCTATATAATCGCCGTTGTCGGAAACATTCCAGAAGAGTGAGTACGAAGTACAAAACCTCACACTCACGCTGTTTCTGTAGCTTCATAACTGGCAGTTAATTAATTGATTTGATTTTGTATTTTTACCAAAAACAATTCTGTATGAACCACATCAGCTTTAATCTAATTGGAATATTTGTAAACGATTTACGCACAATGGTTGATTTCTATCATCGGGTAATAGGTATTGATATTGAATGGGATGGTAAAGGGCCTTATGCCGAATTCAAACACGAAGGAGTCCGGTTTGCCATGTACGAACGCCGCATGTTGCCGGATTTACTCGGCCTCACTCCATCGTTTCCACAGGGAATCAACGGTAGCTTCGAGCTTGCTGTAAACGTGGGAGCAACCGAAAATGTGGATGCTTTCTACAAAAAAGCCACTGCTATGGGCAGCAAAGTAATATATGGTCCACGCAACGAAGCCTGGAAAATGCGTTCAGCCATGATAGCCGATCCCGAGGGGAATCTCATCGAAATTGCTTCCGATTTCTGGGAATAAGAACTTGCAAAACATCTGTCGTACAACAATATATAGAATTGGTTTTTTAATTACATTGCATTCGCAATAACCCGAATCTATATGTCAGACCATCACCTTCATCAGGCTGAAGACATCAACAAACTGATGCAGCAGACCAAGGAGCGGCTTAAAGAGCTTGCCTGTATCAATCAGACTACGGCCATAATAAAAGCGGGAAAATCGATTGACGAAACCTTGCAGCAAATTGCCGATATTATGCCTGCCGCATGGCAATACCCGGAATTTACATGCGCCCGCATTGTTTTCGATATGAACGAGTATCGCACCAAAGATTTCTCAGCTAGCAACTGGCAACTCACTCAGCTTTTCACTACCATCGACAATAAATCGGGTAGGGTAGAAGTGTACTATTCCAAGGAATTTGTTACCATCGACGAAGGCCCGTTCATGTTCGAAGAACGCCAGCTGATTAACAATCTGGCAGCCATGATTGCCGGTTACCTGAACAGTATCACTGCCTTGCGAATAATAAGAAGTACCGGTGAACACGAGGTGTTTGGTGATGCAGAGAGCCTTAAAACCAGTCATCGAAAACTACTTCATAAGTTTTTGAACGAAAATAACTATTCGCGCGATTTGTATCACGACCTGATGCCATTCAAGGTTAAAGAAATATTGCTTGTTGGAACCCTTTACGATGCATATTCGATCGAACGCGAAGGGCGTTTTGCCGACTATGTTCTGGGCGAATACCGCCAGTTAAACCTCACATTTACCCCACGTATAACCGGGGCTTCAACCCCTGAAGAAGTATATACCCAAATTCAGTCGAAACACTATGACCTGGTGATTTTCTTTATTGGAATTGAAAAGAAAATCCCAATTGAAATAAGTCAGAAAATCAAAGAAAAATATCCCTATATACCTGTATTTTTCTTGCTGAACAACAACGGAGACATAGCCTATTACGACGAAAACAAACCGGAAAGTGTTGACCGCATTTTTGTCTGGAACGGTGAATCAAGTGTGTTTTTTGCAATGATAAAAAATATCGAAGATAAAATCAATGTAAAAAACGATACACGTGTTGGCCTGGTGAGGGTAATACTCGTGGTTGAAGATTCGGCAAAATTTTATTCAAAGCTGTTGCCTCTGCTGTATAAGGTGGTAATGGAACAAACCAAGAGTATTATTGATGATGTAAAGGCTGATGAGTT
>JAKQPY010000277.1:0-47116 GCA_029564465.1 Bacteroidota bacterium
ATCAAACGGATACCCACACCGGAGTAATTCCAGTTTTCCATATAGTGCCATTGGTTGGCTACAGGTCCTTCGGTAAAGTAAAAAAACGATCCGGTGCTACTGGCGTGAACCGACAGATCGGTTCCGATTTTAATATTTTTGTTATCGTCAGGGTCGCCATAGTTGAATTCTATCGCTATAATAGCGCCATAATATTGTGAATTTATTGAATTTGATGTATGTGAAAAAAATAATCGATTCCATTTTCCAAGACATGTGTCGGTAATCGGATAGAATGTGGTTTGAGCTATGTCAAGCCATTCGTTACCATCGTGTGTTTGAAAAGCATGCCCTTTAATGGAAGTTCCGGGGCTGGTTGCGGTATCAATAAATACATCAATAAAGCCAACAATACTATGAAACAATAGGAAATAGTTCCCGAACATTTCTCCGGTTTTGTGCCCCGAGGTAAAATCCGACCCACTGATTGTGGCATTTATGTTATCGTCGTCGTGAGCAAGGTACCATGTTTTATTCATTCTTGCAGTATCGCAATTATCCGATAGATTTATCTCGTTATCACTTCCGGTATTCACATCAAAAACAAAATATACCATGCTATTATAGTCAAATTCCAGGGGTGGGGTAATCGAGCTGAAAACAGTATCGCTTCTTCCCGGCAATAAACTAGGGCCATGAATAGTTTCAGAATAGATTAATGTGTTGTTTGGTTGATATACCCTTATCGAACACACCGGCGATATTTCGGAATACCCCTGATTTTTTACAATCCAGCTAAAAAACATTTCGTGTCCGAATGTTGGATCTTCTGAAGTTGCGCCGTAGTAAGAGAATGCATGGTATATTTGTGGTACGGGTGATGTTTCTTCGTCATAAGAACCCCAATCATAATGAACCCGGTTATCACATAGTTTCAAATCGTATTCGGGTAACTCGCTAAATGACACGTCATCAATTTGCCAGCCATAACCACCGCCGGCCAGTGTGGCGTCGGTGGTGAGCATCCTGAAACGGATACTTACGTTGTTGTGCCCGGCAGTAGCCGGAGGGGCAACCATCTGTATGAATTGTTCTCCATAGGCAGACACGTTTACATCGTAATTCACTTCGACCGAAGTCCAACTTATGCCATTGTTGGTGCTGAAATCGACATAAGTTTTGTCACCATTAAACGCCTTGTAATTTTGGTAAAAGCTTAATTTTGGATGAACTAATGCTGTGAGATTGATGTTATCGAAGCGTATCCATGCTTCAAAAGTTTCGGGAGTATCGGTCAATAGGTTCGAAATGGCATCAATTGAGGCAAACATGTGCCCGGATTCGGAATATTCGTTCACATAGCGTTTTCCCATATAAACCCAAAGCGGGGGTGCCGGTTCTTTAATTCCATCACCATCGGTGTCGTATTCGAACCCATTGTCCGGTGTTGTATCGCTAACCTGCCAGCTGTGCGAACCCTGCGATTGGCCAAAAGTCCATACCGGTGAATTTTCTTCGAAGCGGACTTTCCATATACAGTTTTCGAGTGACACATAGCCCGATAGTTGTGGCGATTTGTGATACCAATCGGTGTCAACAGGTTTAGACGTTTGCGCTAATACATGCCCTGTTAGACAAAGAAAAATGAGGAGACGAAGTATTAGTTTCATTATCTGAAAAGAGTTTCCAAGCAAAGTTAAACGAAAATTAAATACAAAATGAAATTTATTTTGCAGATATATTCCAATGCCTCCCAGGCGATTTGGAAGGGAACAAAAACTGATTTTCCCGGACTATTTTGCCCAGGACGCCTGAATTATTCTTCGGATTGTCGTGGTTTCCGGGTTAGTGTAAGCAGGCGCGGGGTGTTGCCGGCTAACTGCCCGCAGGCAGCATCAATGTCGCGGCCTTTCGAGCGGCGGATGTTGACGATAAGGTTTTTCGTTTCGAGAAACGCAACAAAGGCATCGCGGTTTTCGACAGGCGAAAATGTGAACCGCTTGTTTCCCGTACTGTTGTATTCGATAATATTGATTTTGCAAGGCGAAATTTTACAGAATTCAGCCAGTGCCTGAGCATGTTCCGGTGAATCGTTCAGGCCACCGAATAAAATATATTCGTAGGTTATGCGCATCCCCGTTTTGCTGTGATAATATCTGATGGCATCGCGCAGGCGACTCATGTTGTGCTTTTTTGATGCAGGCATCATGTCGGTTCTGAGGTTCTCACTGGCTGTGTGCAGCGATATCGAAAGATTTATTTTGGTTCCTGCATCGGCAAATGCCCTGATGCCTTCGGCGATTCCAATGGTCGAAACCGTGATGCGTGTGGGTGATAAATTTATTCCCTTAGGGTCGCAAATATGGCCCATGGCAGCCATCAGGTTGTCGAAATTCAAGAATGGTTCGCCCATACCCATTACCACCAGGTTGCTCAGTGGTATCCCGAAAAAATCGATACTGCGCCGGTTGAGAATGCTGAACTGATCGAATATTTCGCCGGCACTCAGGTTGCGGGTGAAGCCCATTGCCCCGGTAGCGCAAAAACCACAATTCATGGCGCAGCCAACTTGTGTCGAAATGCAGGCTGTAACGCGGTCAGGCGAAGGAATGAGTACCCCTTCCACCAAATGACCGTCGCTGAGACGAAAAGCTGACTTCACGGTTTTATCGCGGCTTTGCTGTTCGATTTCGGTTTGTAACGAACGGAATTCAAAGTGTTCCTGCAACGTATCGCGGAATGTTTTGGGCAGCGAACTCATCTCGTCGAAACTGCGAGCCCCTTTCACCCAGAGCCATTCATACAGCTGGTTTGCGCGAAATGCTTTTTCGCCCGAAGCGGCAATAAAGCTGCTGATTTCGTCAGGCGACGCTTCTCTGATATCGGGTTTGTTGTTCGGCATGGCAATGGGTTTAGCCTGCATTGCGCAGGGTATGTGCCAGGTCGATACTGAGTTTTTCGCGGGCGAATTTTAAATCAATAACAAATTTCTTGTTTTTCTGACCGGGCAGGTCGAACATGGCATCGAGCATGATGTTTTCGCAGATAGAACGTAATCCGCGGGCACCCAGCTTAAATTCAATGGCCTTGTCAACCACAAATTCAAGGGCATCTTCGCTGAACTCAAGCTCAATCCCATCCATCTCGAACAATTTTATGTATTGTTTGGTAATGGCATTTTTGGGTTCGGTAAGAATACTGCGCAAGGCATCGCGGTTTAGGGGTTCAAGAAATGCAACCACAGGCAGCCTGCCCACAATTTCGGGGATAAGTCCAAATGCCCGCAAATCCTGAGGGGCAATATATTTCAGCAGGTTATCCTTGTCGATTTTTTCGGTTTTCTCATGGGCACCATAGCCCACAATTTTGGTATTCAGACGGCGTCCGATAATTTTTTCGATTCCCTCGAAAGCTCCTCCACAGATAAACAAAATGTTTTTGGTATCGACTGCTATCATTTTTTGTTCCGGGTGCTTACGTCCTCCTTGTGGCGGAACATTTACAATGCTTCCCTCAAGCAGTTTCAACAGACCTTGCTGCACACCTTCGCCCGATACGTCACGGGTAATACTTGGGTTGTCGCCTTTACGGGCAATTTTATCGATTTCATCGATAAATACAATGCCGCGTTCTGCCGCAGCCACGTTGTAGTCGGCAGCCTGAAGCAGGCGGGTAAGCAGGCTTTCGATATCTTCGCCCACATAACCGGCTTCGGTAAGTACGGTGGCATCAACAATGGTGAACGGTACGTTGAGAAGTTTTGAAATGGTGCGTGCCAGTAATGTTTTTCCGGTCCCTGTTTCGCCGGTGAGTATGATATTCGATTTTTCGATTTCAACTTCTTCTTTGCGATCGCGGTGAAGCAGCCTCTTATAGTGGTTGTATACGGCTACCGAAAGCACTTTTTTGGCGTGGTCCTGACCAATCACGTAGTCGTCGAGAAAAGCCTTGATCTCGGCCGGTTTCTTGAGCGCAGCCTGATCGAAATGAGCTTTTTTATCGCTGCGGAGTTCTTCCTGTATTATCTGGTGTGCCCTCTCGACACAGTCGTCGCATATATGCGCATCATCGCCGGTAAGCAGCAAGCCCACCTCGTTTTCTTTGCGTCCGCAAAACGAGCATTTATTCATAAGCTACTATGTTGTGGTTCTAAAGCGATTGTTATTTATGACCGTTGTCGCGAAGCAAAACCTCGTCAATCATTCCATATTGCTTAGCCTCGGCGGCAATCATCCAGTAGTCGCGATCGGAATCGGCAGCTACTTTTTCGATGGGGTTTCCGCTGTGAACGGCAATTATTTCGTACAGTTCGTTTTTGAGTTTCATGATTTCGCGGGCAGTAATCTCAATGTCGGAAGCCTGACCTTCGGCACCTCCCATGGGCTGATGAATCATTATGCGGCTGTGCTTGAGGGCGGTACGTTTACCTTTGGTACCTGCGCAAAGCAACACAGCACCCATCGAAGCGGCAATTCCCGTGCAAATTGTGGCTACGTCGCAACCTATATACTGCATGGTATCGTAAATCCCCAGCCCGGCATACACCGAACCACCGGGGGTGTTAAAGTAAATCTGTATGTCTTTGTGCGGGTCGGTAGAATCGAGATACAGCAACTGCGCCTGAATAATATTGGCCACATAATCATCAATCGGAAGCCCGAGGAAAATAATGCGGTCCATCATCAGCCTCGAAAACACGTCCATGGTGGCAATGTTTAGCTGGCGTTCCTCGATGATGGTTGGCGAAATATAACTGTTATAAACCGAGGTTATTTTGTCGAAAGTGGTGCTGTTGATGCCCATGTGTTTGGTGGCATACTTGCGGAAGTCGTTGTTCGATGACATATTAATCAGTTTTTAGGCGAACAATTTATCAAATTCTTCGGTACTTACCAAATTTTCTTCAAGTTTTACCGCAGATTTAATGAACTCGAGTGCTTTTTGTTCGGTAACAAATTCGTAGATGCGTTTGGCGTCTTTTTCGCGCTGCAGCATTTCGTTACCGTATTTTTCGAGGGTTTCGTCAGGAATCTGATTGATGCCGTACTGCCGGAACTGGTTCAGCATTTCGTTCTTTGCCTGGGCAAGAAGGTCTTCGTGTTGAATTTCGATGGCGTTTTCTTTCAGGATTTTATTTACAATCAGCGTCCAGCGAAGATCATCGGCAAACGATGAAAAATCGCGGTCAAGTTGTTCCTGTGTCAATTCTTTATTGGCATACAGCAACCAGCGTTTCAGAAAATCTTCGGGGAGCGGAAGGCTGAGTTTTGATAAAATTTTGTTCTTGGCGTCTATTTTAAACCGGTAATCGCTTTCGCCAACCAACGATGCTTCGATGTCGGTTTTAACATGGGCACGGAATGCTTCCTCAGTGGTAATTTCGGGGTTCTGGGTTACTTTTTCGAAAAATTCCGGGTTCAGTTCAGCCTGATTGAAATCGCGGATGGCTTCAAGGGTGAACCTGAAATTATCACCCATTTTGGCAAGTTCTTTTTTGTCGATGCCCAGCAGTGACGAAAGTTCTGTGTCGTTAGGGAAAGCCTTGCGCAGGTTGAAACCCAGGTTCCCGTCGATTTGCATCGTCAAAAACTGCTGCTTAATTTCATCGTCTTTTACCGTACCCACATACATGTTGGCATCGTGCTTATGTACTCCGTTTTCAATCGGGTTGAATTCTTCGTCAGCTTCGGTAAGACAACCACGAAGCATACTGTTGTCGCTTACTTTTTCGGCTTCTGCAAAATTACCGAAACGCTGACGCAGGTGGTCGATTTGCTTATCGAGCATTTCGGCGGTAACGTCAATTTTATAGTAGTTTATCTTATCGCGCTTCGACAGCTTAATTTCGAATTCAGGCGACATGGCCACGTCGAACAGAAAGTTGTAGTCGTCGCTTGTGTTAAAGTCGATAGTCTGCTGGTCGTTGCTGGGTAAGGGGTCCCCCAGAATATTGAGTTTTTCGTTACTGAGATAATCGTTCAGGCTCTCCGATATTTTTTTGTTGAGTTCTTCGGCCATCAGGGCATCGCCATACATCTTTTTTACCAGACCCATGGGTACCATACCGGGGCGGAAACCAGGAACCTGTGCTTTGCGTTTGTAATCGCGCAAGGCTTTCTCAACATTTTCGGCAACATCTTCTTTTTTAATGTTTACGGTAATTACCGCATTCAGTTCATCGGTTTTTTGCAGTGTAATGTTCATAACTGTTTAAATAAAGTAAGCATTCTCATAAAAATAAAAACGCCTCACCATGCGTGAAAGCATTTTTAGAAAAGTGCGGATGAAGGGACTCGAACCCCCAAGCCTTGCGGCACCAGATCCTAAGTCTGGCGCGTATACCAATTCCGCCACATCCGCAAATTCGCCGCAAATGTAGTGTTTTTTTAAAAACGAAAGTCTGCTTTATGATATATGTTGCAAACTTACTGTCTATTACCACAAATTTGCAAACCAATGCAGCTTGTCAGGGCTGTTGAGTTGCTTTTTGATTGTTGTGATATTATTGTGCGGCAGGTGTTTCGTGAATATTACACCGAAACCACTTCTTTTACTTCGGGAACGTCCTGAATCAGTTTGGCTTCTACCCCGAGTTTCAGTGTCTGAATGCTGAACGGGCACGCTCCGCAGGCTCCCAGCAATTTAACCTTCACAATCATGTCGTCGGTTACTTCTACCAGACTGATATCGCCACCATCGGCTTTCAGGTAAGGACGGATTTCGTCGATCGACTGCTGAATTCTTTTTTTGATTTCTTCCATTGTCGTATTGTTATTAATTATTGGTGTTTGATTTCAACAATTTTTGTGGGTGCGATGTTCACATTGCGCATTTCGATTTGCTTCACGGTTTCTGCCGCTAAATTGCGGAATGCTTCTCCCAGTTGTGAGTGGCTTAATGCAATGTCGGGGCGGCCGTTGTCGCCCGATTCACATACCGATTGCACCAGCGGAATTTGTCCCAGCAAAGGAATTCCAAGCTCGTCCGAAAGTTTTTTGCAACCTTCTTTGCCGAAAATAAAATACTTGTTTTCGGGAAGTTCGGCGGGAGTGAACCAGCTCATGTTCTCAACCAGACCGAGCACCGGAACATCGATTCCTTTACTGCGGAACATGTTTATTCCTTTGCGGGCGTCGGCAAGGGCAACCTGTTGTGGGGTGCTGACGATAAGGGCCCCTGTTACGGCAACGGTTTGTACCAGTGTGAGGTGTATGTCGCTGGTGCCCGGAGGCGTGTCAACAATCAGATAATCAAGATTGCCCCATTCGGCTTCGGTTATCAGTTGTTTGAGCGCACCCGAGGCCATTGGCCCGCGCCATACCAGCGCAGAGTCGGGCTCAACAAAAAAGCCTACCGACAATAATTTAATGCCAAATTTTTCAACCGGAACCATCATCTGCCTGCCATCTTTTTCGATAGTATCTGGATGTGCATTTTCGATACCAAACATTTTTGGGATGCTTGGCCCGAAAATATCAGCATCCACCAGACCAACGGTATATCCGTCGGCTGCCAGGGCCACGGCCAGATTGGCAGCTATGGTCGATTTCCCGACGCCACCTTTTCCCGATGCTACTGCTATAATGTTTTTAATTCCGGCCGGCTGCGATTCCGGCTCTTTTTTTGGAGCAGGCTGTTTCAACACCGAACTGCCCACAACAACCTGTGTTTCGGGTGCCAGTTCCGAAATCAGATTTTTCACAGCTTTTTCGATAGACCCCATGAACGGGTCGGTGGCTTTTTCGAAAGCCAGCATCACTTCGATGCGGTTTTCTTTTACCGAAACGCGCTGCACCATACCCAGACTAACAATGTCGGCTTCTTTGGCAGGATGCTGAAGAGCTGAGAGTTTTTCGCGTATCAGTTCTACGGTTATTTTCATAATAAATGATGAATGTTATTAATAGGTTAATGTCATATTTGTTTATCTGCTAAACATGCCGGATCCCAAAAAAGTTCATTAAACCTTAATACCCTGTCGTTTTCAACCTCAATTCCTTCGCTGCGCAAGAGATCCTCCATGGCTGTTTCGGTGAAAAAATGCTGCTTTCCGGTGAGCATCCCGTGTCGGTTTACAACGCGATGCGCCGGAACACCGGGCTGACGGTGCGAGGCATTCATGGCCCAACCCACCATGCGCGACGATTGCTTTGAGCCCAGAAAGGCAGCTATGGCACCATAGGAGCTTACCCTGCCATAGGGAATTTGCTTAACAACTTCCCAAACATCAGCAAAAAAATCCTTATGGATATCATCATTCTTCATCGCCGGGCAATTCATTGATTGGCTGATTCGAAGGAAGTCTGAATTTCAGATATTTAATGGTTTTTCCCTGCCCCAGCCACTTGGTTTCGTAAAAGGTTTTAATATGCAGAATATCGTCATCGGGACGTTCCAAATACACATCGTCGGTATTGTCGAGAAGGGGCAGGTTGTTCTGTTTTATCAGAGCAAGGGTGTACAAATACAAATCGTCGTCGTCGGTTTTCAGATGGATAATTCCACCATCAGTGAGAATACTTTGGTAGTAGCTGAGAAAACGCGATGAGGTGAGTCGTTTCTTAATGCGTTTTCTTCGGTTGAGTTGCGGATCGGGAAATGTAATCCATATTTCTGATAACTCACCGGGATCGAAACAAAGGGGTGTAAATTCGATGCGGGTCCGTAAAAATGCCACATTGTTCATCTGTTCACCTTCGCTGGTTTTGGCCCCGCGCCAGATGCGTGCGCCCTTAATGTCAACTCCGGTAAAGTTCTTGTCGGGAAACCGCCGTGCCAGTGCCACCGAATAGTCGCCTTTGCCGCAGCCGAATTCTCCAACTATCGGGTTGTTATTTCCAAATACCTTATGCCAATGTCCCTTGTATTCGAAACCCTGCTCACGCAGGTCATAAAAACCAGGCTGGAACACATGCGAAAAGTTTTCGTTTTCGGCAAAACGCTGTAGTTTGTTTTTTCGTCCCATAAAAACGCTTCGGGTTAATCTTTCGTTGGGATTTTTTCGACGCGCAACCCGATGTCCATTATTCCGGGAAGATTTTCTACCCGCATACCTTGTTCGAATTGAATTGTATAGATACCTGCCTGCGGAAACCTCACGTTCTGTTTCCATAATATTTTGTTATCCCAGATGTCGCCCATTCCTTCGCCAAGCCATTTGCCGTTCTTATCGGCCAGCAGGCATTGCACCGTATCGAGTTCCTTGTTTCCGTTGGGTGCAGTGGTGGCGACAAACATCCACAAATTTCCGTACTGATATTGAGAAGCGTTGCGCACCAGAAGAAAAATATTATGGCGTGTTACGGTATCCTGTATTTCGACATCGAAGCGAACCATGTTTTTGCTGTTCCACACATAGTCGTTTATTTTGGTGTATTTTTCGTACACTTTATTGCGATCGCACGACATGGTGAACGAGCTGATTATGAGCAGCAGGAGAAGCCAGGCAACCCCACCCGGCATATTTCTGTTCTTGTTGGGACGGTTCTTTTTGCGGCGTTTTTGCTGCTGGTTGTTTCTGTCGAAGCGTGAGATGCTGTCGGCAGTAATGTCGTTGGTAAAATCGTGTTCGTCGGTTTTTCGTTTTTCAACAACACTGTCGTCGAGAAGTTTTTCGACCGGTAAACCCGCACGGTTCATTTCGATTACCTGTTTTACCCTGTCGATAGGCAGGGCCATAACCACAGGAATGTTGTTGTTGAGCACTTCGTAATACATCAGTCTCTTGAAAACGTCGTTTTTAATATGACGGGCTTCACCGCCTGTAGTATACAGGGTTTTATTGTCGTACATAAACTCGCGGCGGGCATCGAGGTATACATCAACTTCAAAATTCAGACAGCATTTCAGCTTTGAACATTGGCCGGCAAGTTTCTGTGGGTTCAGCGATATTTCCTGCAAGCGCGCTGCATTGGTCGATACCGAATTGAAATTCGACATCCAGGTAGTGCAGCATAATTCCCGGCCACAAGGCCCGATTCCACCGATACGACCAGCTTCCTGCCGGGCACCGATCTGCTTCATCTCGATGCGGATTCTGAATTCGTCGGCCATCAGCCTGATTAATTGTCTGAAATCGACACGCTCATCGGCGATATAATAAAAAATAGCCTTGGTTTTATCACCCTGAAACTCTACGTCGCCCAGTTTCATCGAAAGATTGAGGTTTTTCACCATTTCGCGGGTTCGCAGCATGGTGGGGATTTCTAAAGCCACCGCTTCTTTCCATTTCTGAATGTCGTTTTGTTTTGCCTTACGGTATACTTTTTTCAGTTCCGATTCCGGCTTCACATGATAGCGCTGCATTTGCTCCCGAATGAGTTCTCCGGTAAGCGATACAATGCCGATATCATGCCCGGGTGAAGCTTCCACGGCTACCACCTCGCCTTCGCGGAGGCTCAGGTTGTTTACGTTACGGTAAAAGCCCTTGCGGGTATTTTTGAACCGTACCTCAACAATTTCGGAGTAATCGGTTTGGTCGCTTATATCGCCCAGCCAGTTGTGAACGTTGAGTTTATTACAGCACTTATGGGCTAATATTGTATTGGCATTTTCATCAACAACATCTATGTGGCAACCTCTTTCAAATTCCCGGTCGGTCATATCTCAATATTTTTCAGATAACGGCAAAGGTAATAAAACAATTTAATTCTCCCGAAAAACACTATGCAATCACCACAAACCTCAGGGCTTGCGATTTCCAGTAATCGCCCGCATAATCGATTCCGATGCGGGGCGTTGCAATAAATTCAGGCTTATATCCCTGATCTTCGATGCGTATACGTGTCGAAACAAGTAAGCACTCGCGGTTGAAGTCTGATCCTATCGCCAGAGCACGGGTGAGTTTTCCCGGACCATCGAATTTACCGGCTCCCCGTATCAGTACGGCCTGACCTAAGCCTTCGGGGCCGCTTACTACATTCAGCATCTGATACATTCCGTAAACGAGATAAACATACAGTATTCCGCCCCGGTGATACATCGGATCAGTGCGGGCAGTACGGCCTTTACTGGTATGACAGGCCAAATCGTGTTCCCCGGTATAGGCTTCGGTTTCGGTTATCATCAGCGACATTTCGTGGCCATCAGCGAATGTGCGGATTAATACTTTACCAATCAGTTCGCGGGCCAGCTTTTCGGCATCCTGAATAAAGAAATCTGCGGAGAGGCGCATCAATACAGGGTTTTACTTTCGTTTTCGTCCCATGTTATAAAGGGTAGCAATGCATTGTCGGTCGGTAAGTGAATGGTGTGAACCGAACGTTGGCTGAGAGGGATATTTATTTCGTTATAAATAAAGGCATCACTGAACCCTGCACGGTGGGCGTCGTCGCGGGTTGCTGCAAAATAGAGGGTTTCAATTCGCGCCCAGTATATTGCGCCCAGACACATCGGACAAGGCTCACAACTGGAATATATGGTACAGCCGGTCAATTCGAAGCTTCCCAGTTTTTTTGCTGCTTTACGAATGGCATTAACCTCGGCATGTGCGGTGGGATCGTTGTCGAGACTCACACTGTTGCCCGAAGTAGCAATAACTTCATTGTTTTTCACTATCACAGCGCCAAACGGACCTCCTCCGCCATTTATATTTTCAGTAGCAATCTGAATGGCCATTTTCAGAAATTCAGCATGAGTTTTTTCCATGTTATTTTTCGTTGGTCGTGAATCCTTGAAATCCCCAAAGAAATAAAGAGTAAAAATACGCAAAAAATGCCGAACCCGTGGCTGTTTCCAGGGTATCTTCGTTGCACATCGAGATCAGGGCGATAATTATGAAAACGCTGATGAAATACTTGGTGTTTTTGGGTTCGATGATAATCGGAAAAAACATGGCTATCAGGCAAAGGGTGGCTCCCACCACACCAAAAGCAATATAGAATGTCAAAATCTGATTGTGGGCACGGTGCCTGAATGGTTTTTCAAGTTTTGAGTGAATTTCGTTGTATGCCCGGTCGAACACAATCTGAAGGTCACCTGTACCAACACCTGTCCAGAAATTCGACTTCAGAATATGCATGCCGGCTTTCACATATTCTATGCGTTGGGTTAGCGAATGTCCACTGGGATTTCCTTCTTTCAGATAGAAGTCAATTTGCCAGATAAACTGATATATCCTGTCAGAAAAGTTTATTCCATCGATAAACCGAATATTAGGAATTCCATCTTCGATGGCCATAATCTCTTGATCGCTCAGCGACATCACGGCTTTTGCATCTTTGGGTAAAGCTTTTGACGCTAAGTAACGAATCAGGGTGTGTATTACAGGCTGGTGCTGCGAATCGAGCGAATCGATGCTTAAACGGCTCCGCTGTTCCCAGGCTTGCCGCAATTCCAGTTCACTGATTTCGACATATACCAGGTTGCCATTTTCGGTTACCCGCGAATTGCGGTCATGGTAATACCAGTTTCCGTTTTCAGTCTGTTTCAGAACCTGATTCATGTTTCGCACAGGAGGGTGGTAAAAGCTTCTTATCTGATGAAATGCCATTGCTGAGATGCACAGTATAGCAAACCCGGTAAACGAAAAAGCGGTAATTTTCATCCAGCGATTGCTTAACTTAAGAATTCGCCACAAAATAAAACAGGTGCCGACCACAAAAAGCAGTACAATGCCTGTAAAAAACTGGCTGATGAGAAGAAACGCAACAAGCCAGGCCGAAACCAGCAGGTAGGCAGTAAATTCAAAGCGCGAGTTGGTTTTTCGGTTGATGATAAACCAAAGTAAAATAAATATACTGAGCACAATCATCAGCGAAAGGCGTATATGGCTGACAAAAAATGAGACATCGCGGAAATCGTCTGCGCCTGTTTTTATGGTTGTGGTTTGCATAATAATACTTGCAATCAGCGTGTTTGCCAGTATGGCAGCAGCAAAAACCAAGAGCAGTATTTTTATCTGTTTGTAAGTTAGCGCTTTGCTTGTGCCGACAATTATCGGTAATGCCAGCAACGGAAGTTTTATCCGTATGTCGTTGATGGCATAGGCAAAGTCGGATGTGTTAATTAACCAGACGAAGTGAACCCCAATGAGCATCAAAAATAGCAATATGCTTTTTCGCGACCATAAGGTCCGCAGCTTTTCGGCATAGCGTCCTTCGACCAGATAATTCGCAATAATAATGAAGTGCGCTACACTGGTAATATATATCGAAAACGACATCGCTGCCGCAATTACCAGCAGCCCGGCAAAATAAATATTTGCATGGATTTCGCTTCTGCTTACTCTCAACATTCTCCCGTATTAAAATGACATGCCTGCTTAGTAATAGATTTTTGATTCGGGACGTTGCTTGTAGCCAAACACCAGATTACATCCCATTCTGATATTAAAATTCTGAGATTTCTGAGGCCATATCCAGCCTATCAGATTATCTGTAACTATGTAATACTGGAAAATAGCCGCCCGAAGTGATATGCCAAGACCGATATTCGCGAAGTTGTTGTTGGCAATCGTATAACTCAGGTGCGCACTGAACCAGCGGGTTAAGTCGGAGTTTACCGAAAGGGTAACCGACGATAACAGGCTTTTCTTATACAGTTCGGCACGGTATAGGGCTCCAAAATGTAACTTGTTTTTAAATTTATACATTCCGCCTATATATATATTGCTCGGAAGCATTGTCACATAACTATAGTTGTTCGATTCAAAATGAAATGTGTTTAGTACCGAGTCGACCAGCTCTTCGGCTGATTGCTCTAGGGTGAGCGAATCGTTCCAGAACTGTACCTGCATGCCTTTGAAGAGAAAGCTTCCCTGACTGACCAGATTGAATGGATTGGTATTCCATGTAATCAGTCCAATGTCGGTTGCACTGGCAAATACCGACCACTGGCGGTTTATTTCGTAACTGGCTCCCAAATCGAAAGCAAACCCAAAATTGCGCGGATTGGCAAAATAGCTCAGGGGTTGGAAGTAATCTCCGGCATTCTCGGGTATGTTGAAGTCAACACTGTCGCCGTCTTCATAGTATATATATTCCACCGGAATGGGTTGTGAAGCGTGTATTGTCATATCGGTGACCCCGGTCATATATACGTTGTCGGGATTGGTGTACAACGAAAAATTGTTGATGCTGGTGCTGATGTTTGCCAGACCAAACAACAGTTTCATCCGGCCACCCAGACGGATTTTATCGTTGGCAACTGCCGATAATCCAATGGCAAACTCATGATAGTGGAGAAAATTCAGATTAAAACCACTCAGGTCAATGGGTTTGTTCATATCGAAATAGGGGCGGTTACCGTATGCCATCAGGTGAATCAAATCGCCGGGGAGAGTCACCCCATAATGAATTTTTTCGTTAAGCGATAACGAAAGATACATGGTTTCCCAGTTAATACCCAGACTGAATAATTCAATGTCGTTTTCGAAACGGAAGTGATTTTTCTTGTGAACGTTGTCCATCATCCTGTCGAGGTCGAAAACCAGCGAATCGGCCTTGTTTCCTGTACCCTTATGAAAAATGTCGTTATACATCCATGCATTGTTTGCGTAATTGAAGTGCATTGCCGGCGGAACCTGGCCGAAAAGCGGTACAATTAAGCCACCGATAGTTACCGAATAGGTGTTTTCGCTTACCGGATTTACCCATTTGCTTTGCATTACCCGGTTCATATAGAAGAGGGTGAAGTTCTGTTGTGCCGACACTATACCGGCCATCAGCAGAAAAGCAGCGATAATAAATGTGCGTTTCATGGCCTTAATTATTTAAAGTGTCAATATCAACATTTACCCCGAGATCAAGCTCAAACGATACATCGAATTTCATTCGGTAGTCGCCATAGACCTTAACCAGCTTATGCGATGTATATTCCGATGAATTGGTGTGCCCTTCGTATATAATATACTTTGTGTTTTTTATCATTTCGATTTTATCATCGGTCATTTCGATAATCGTTAGTTTGTCGGCAAAATCGATAACCCTGCCATTTGCATCAACAGTTGCCGCTGGTATAATCCTGTCCTGAACCGATTGCAGCAACGAGTCGAGTACCATATAGTTCTCGTCGAGGAAATATATCTGTCCATGGCCCTCTACCGGAAACCCGTTATGCATATCAAGGCGCACGGCAAGCCGTTTGATTATTTTAGCTGTTCCATAGATATCATCGAAATCAAATTCGGCGGTATCGCGTGCATGAAAATTGTCGATATATCCCCACAAGGGAAGTTCTACTACAACCTCTGCGTCGAGAGAACTCTGGTCGCTTACAAAATTATTGTGAGAAGTTGAGTACGGATTTGTGTGGGCATGGGCAATAAATTGTATCCATTTGGGCTGTATGCTGATTACCTGCGGTATGTTGGAGTTGTTGCGATGCAATATAATACTGTCTTCGCGCACCGTTCCGAATAAATAGGGGAAGCTGACATTGTAGGGATGAAGCGAATCGAGGGGAAGCCCGTTTTCGTAATCAATAATACTGTAGTTCTGTCCATTTATCTTTGACTGGGCAAACATTTCGGTGAAATAAAAATTGGTGGGGATACCATAGGAATTTTTGTAAAACACCTTGAATTTTGGATCCTGAAAATAGTATTCATCAACATTAAAGTTTTCGTTTTTGAAAATATTAATGTCGAGGGTGTCGCTTTCGAAAATCAGTGAATTGTATCCAAAATATCCGGTCATCCAACTGTAATTCAGACCGGTAAAGTCGGAATCGAAAAGAATCATCCCCGAATTATCGGCCGAACCGGAATGATAAAATGTGTAGTTAATTTCGACAGGAACCTCGTTATACCCCTGCGTGGTTTGTGTCATGTCGGCTTTGTAACCGGTAACATCAACATTGCTGGTGGCCTGATATCCTCCGGTGGGTGGGAAGAAGAAAGTCAGTTTCAGCGCCTGCCCGTCTTTTGTGATGGTTGGAAATACAAACTCCAGTTGCAGGGTGTGCTTAAAGGTTGACTGCACCACAGAATTGAGAACCCCTGCCTTAAGGAGTACCGTGTCGATTTCGGCTTCGTTATTAAACATGGTAAACGACATCAATCCGGGTAAGGAACCGCTTAATACATCGCCGGTTTGATTGAACCCCGAAAAGTCTATCAGCATACTGTGAATTAATCCATTGAATTCCTGATCGGGCAGATAAATTACTTCTGATATCTTTCGCGAAGACACATGGGTGTTGTATTTCAGCGAAATAAAGCCCTGTTCATTTTCAATGAGCTGTATGGTGGTGTCGTAGGCCACAATTGCTTCTGCGATGCTTAAATCGCACCAGAGTGCAGGCGCAATGAACTCAGGATTCCAGTTTACCTCGCCATCCCATTTGTCGAAGTCGAAGTTGTCTTTTATGCATGAATTTAGCAGCCATGCCGATAAAAATACCATGCCAAGAATTACCAGTGTTTTCTTCATAATCAAAATAATTTGATACTGTAAAAATAGTAAAAATAAAGATTAATCGGTTGACTCAACTACCTGATAATTGTAGAGGAAATTTTCGCCCCCCCCGCACACAAGGTTAAAACTGCCGGTATTATTATTCAAATACCCGATACTAAATGGCGAAACACCCCGCAGCGGAAATCCGTCGAACAATGTACCATCGCTATTGAGCAAATAGATCATTTCTTTTTCTCTGCTAACGAGCCCAATCTTAATTTGGTTGCGCGAGAAACGATAAAAATTTGGAAGGCCGTCGATGTTCGCATTCAGGTTGAGCGAAAATAGCTTGGTTTTATCCTGTTTAAAGACGTCAATGTTTGTCCCATCCACAAAAATGAACTCTTTGATTCCATTATTGTCAAGATCGTAGGCGGTAAAATAATGCTTATTGCTGTAGTTGCCGAGATTCAGCGAGTCGGTTTTACCATTTAATTCCATAAAGTACACTGTTCCGTTATTGCTGCTGGCAATCAGCCGGTCAGGTGTTTTTCCGTTGGCTGCATCGAAAATCACCCTGTTGTTTTTCGAGAATGTAAACGCAGTGTTTAACTGCGCTTTAGGCACTCCCCGACGGTCGATAACATACACTTTGTATTCGTCGTTGAATACGATAAAGTCGTTACCACCCGATCGATAGTGGGCTGCCGGCTGATACACGGGATTGTCGGTTTGCTGAAATTCCCAGCCTTTAACCAACTTACCCTCAATGTCGTACATGTATACTTTTTTGTCGGTACATGCAACCATGATGCGATACGACTTGTTGTTTTCGTAATCGAACAACGTAGCTCCTGCGAGGGTTTTTTCGCGAAATGTTACCGGGAAATTATCGACATAGTTTCCCAGCCGGTCAATCAGATGAAGCCGGGTTTCGGTTGAGAATAAATACTGTAATTTTCCATTTCCGAACGCATCAACCTGATAGATTTCACCAATTATCGGCTCTCCGATGGATGTTTTCCAGATTTCGCGCCCGCTTTCGCTGATGAGGTGAAGTATGTTCTTGCGGTCCTGTACAATGATTTCTTTACCCTGAGTCTGGTGATTAATGACGATAACCGGTTTTACATAAACCGACGAGTCGAGCTTGCTTGCCCAGATAGTCTGGGGTTCATCGCGTAACTCAGGGTCGAATTGCAATAGTCCATAATTGAACAGCATTCCTTCGGTAACACTGTAATGCAGTGCCATGTCGCTGATGTTTGATAATTCACCAAAAGCATTATTGAAGACCTCAGCATTTTCTTCGTTCAGATAATTGCCAATAAGCGATTTTGCTCGACTCAGGTTCATGTACAGAAATAAATTTGATTTTTTCGAAAACCCTGACATAAACCCGGCGTGTTTTAAGTCGGTTCCCAGAGTTTTGTTGAGAACTGCCATTCTAATCAGGTTCTGCAGGGCTTCCTGGCTCTCGCCGAAAATCATAAAGGTGTCGTAGAAACACACATAGTAGGTCGGTATACCGCCGAAAACCGGTCCGAACAGCATGCTGCCGAGTTCTTCGGCTTTAAAGGTATACACGTCAAAAACAGCTCCTTCGTCTATCTTGAACGATTTGACGTAACTTTCAGGCGATTGATTGTCGGTTTTCGCAAAAGTTTCACACAATTTTTTTATTTCGGCTTCGGCTGTGGTTTTACTTTTGGTTCTGATGATCAGGAAACTTTCGTTCGCTTCGGGTGCTTCGGTTTTTTCTACCGTGGCTATTCCGATTTCGGCACTGATAAGGGGGTAAAAAAAGCCCTGTACATCAACATTGTAGCGCTGGTTGAATGCCTCTGCCGATTTGGTAATTTCCTCATCCTTTCCGCATTGTTTGTTGAATGTATTCATTTTCTGAGTAAACGACGAAGCATCTGTAAAAGCCATCCTCAGATAGAAAATGGTGTTGGTCGGGAGTATCGCTTCGATGGTGTTTTCGGTAGCCGCCTGCGAATATACCAGATTGGTAAGCATGCTGCTCGAATCGCTTATGGCTGTAAACCCGCTGAAACTCAGCAACGATTCGCTGACGCCCAAATCGAATTCCGACCAGGAACCGAAATTTGACATGATTGTCAACATGGGGGCTGCGCTCTGACTTTGAACCGGGGCAAACACCGGAACAATTTTGGCTGTGTTCCAGTAAATATTTGCCATCTCTTTTTGTCCGGCACTTTTATATACTGCCGAAAATTCTGTATTCTCGGCCAGCGAACGGCTATTTCCTTTGAGTTGTTTTATTGATTCTTCGACCAGTAAACCCGAATAACTCCAGATAAGAATTCGACCAAACACCCCAAAGCATAATGTCTTTTTTCCGGTGTTGTATTTCAGGTCATACAGCGATTCGGTGTCGAATTTACGCTCACTGCACGATGCCGAATCGGCAAATACCTGTTTCATCATCGAAATGGCCTCATCGCTGCCCGTTTCTGCCGGAAGGGCAATGGCAAAAAACCATTGCACCTTGTCCTTCCCCGAAATGTGGGCTGAGGCAAACAAAGGACTCCCGCTCAGAATGGCTGAGGCTGTTTCATTGCTCGCGGCAATGCGCTGAATTTGCTGAAGACTTTCGGCCGCCTTCTTAAACGATGGCAGTGCCGTGAATTTCTGAAAAGCAGGGTTTTTACTCACCAACTCCAAATAAAATGCATCGAAATTTTTAATTTCCACCATGAAGCAGGCATTTTCGGGAATGGCTTTAACCGTATTGTTGATGCTGACTTCTTTTTTTGCAAATAATAAAAAATATAATCCTACGGCAATGGCAAGCGCTGCAAATGACGCAACTACAATAATCAGGGTTTTCTTTTTCATTTTCAGTGATGCTTTTAACAATTCTTGCTAAGATATATATAGCTTTGCAGACGTATATGTGGGCAATGCTTTAATAATTAACATTATTCAGTTAAAAAAAGAAAGTGGGTTAATTGGTTAAACGCATGATTATTAAGATATTGGTATTATGAAAAAATGTGGAATTCCAGTTGAGTTTATTTTATTGATTGTGCTTGCACTGCAAGGGTTCAGCGTTCAGGCTTTTCCTGATGGCGAGAAAAAAGCAGCGCGGATGGTCTATTCGGTCGATAGTGCCCTTAATGCTTTTCTCCCTCAGAATGTTGTTTGTGGAAAGGGAATTAGCGATACCCTGATGTATCCCGATGAGGTGTACCGGGTCAGAATCGAAAACTTGTCCGGTTCAATGATGATTCCTCTGGTATACAATGAGCATGTAAAGAAGTACATCGACGCCTATAGCCTCCAGAACAAAACCAAACTAAACCGCATTGCCGCCCTTTCGAAATATTATTTTCCTTTGTTCGAGGAGTATCTGAGTAAATACAATCTGCCGGTCGAGTTGAAGTATCTGGCTGCAGTTGAATCTGCCCTCGATGCCAATGCCATTTCGGTTTCGGGAGCAACCGGGTTGTGGCAATTTATTAAACCTACAGCCGATTTGATGGGACTCAGGGTTACCTCGTTTATCGATGAAAGGCGCGACCCGTTTCTGGCGACTGATGCAGCCTGCCGCTATCTAGAATACCTGTACCGAACTTTCGGTGACTGGCATCTTGCACTGGCTGCCTATAATGGTGGTCCGGGTGCCGTGAAAAAAGCCATCATCCGTGCCGGTGGCAACACCGATTACTGGCAAATCCGCCCGTATATGACTACCCAGATGCAGAATTATGTCCCGGCATTTATTGCCATGTGCTATCTGATGAATTATACCCGGGAACACCTGATTGTTGAAGCCGGGCAAAACCCGTCGTACTACGAGGTAGACACCCTGCATGTAAGCGGTCCGTTAAATCTTGTCAGCCTGGCTGCAGAGCTTGATTACCCCATAGAAGATATCCGATTTCTGAATCCGGTATTTTTCCGTAATTATATACCCGACGATGGATATACCTATTCGCTCGTGTTGCCCCATTCCAAAGCAACAGCCTTTCTGGTAAAACAAACCGGGGGAGAATTCGCCAAAAATGCAGATCTCTTTGAATATACCAAAGAACCGCTTCAATCACAAACCGCACAAAAGAAAATCCATCTGGTCGAAAAGGGCGAAACATTACACCGCATTGCTATAACGTATGGTTGCACAGTTGAAGATATTCTTAAGTGGAACGGATTGCCTGCTACCCACCAGTTGTTGTATGGCGAAAAACTGCTTATTCAAACAACCCAACCCTAATCAGAAGGGATGCAGCCTGAATTTTTCTTCAGCTTTTTGAGGCCGGCTCTTATTAAAGCGGTATTGCTAAAGTCTTTATCAAAACCGGTTTCAGTGTAATCTTTCAATTTTTGGCGGGTTAGGCCGGTAACCTGTTTCAAGAGGTGAAAAAGCCGGGGTTGCCGGTTATTGGTTGTTGCGTTCCACGGACATACATTCTGACAGATGTCACAGCCAAACCAATGGTCGTATAAATGTGGGACTATGTTTTCGGGAACCGGTTCCTTCGATTCAATATTGTGATACGTCAGACAGCGGCGGGCATCAAGGCCATATTGACTCAGGGCTTCAGTGGGACATGCATCTATGCAGCGATGGCAGCTTCCACAGGATTCCTGTAGGGCCGGGTCGGCAGGAAGTTCCCGGTTAATCAGTATTGCGCTTATGAACATAAAGGAACCGGCCTCAGGCTGTATCAGCAGGCTGTTTTTCCCGATAAACCCAAGTCCGGCTTTTGCTGCATAGTATTTTTCGGGGAGAACACCGCTGTCGGTAAAAACACGGCCTTGTAATCCGGGAATTATACCCTGCATAAACAAAAGAAGGCTGTTAGCCTTTTCTTTCAAGACAATATGATAGTCGTTTACCTGAGCATAACGCGCAATGTGCGGGTTCGGGTTCTGCTGCGTGCACCGGTAGTGAGCCACAAGGCACACAACGGTTTTTGCATCGGCCATCAGCAACCCGGGATTGAGAATTTTAGCCTTATTATTTTCGAGATAGTGTAATTTGCCATGTAACCCGTTTCCGAGATATTGCGAATACCATGTTGTGAATTCTTCACTTATTCCGGCTTGGGTGAATCCACAGGCGTCAAACCCCAATTCAATGGCTTTTTCCCTGATGGCAGTAAGCGTTTGCTCCGGGCTGTTTTTCACGCGCGGTATCAGTTATTGGTCGTGGTTTTACCTTTCGAATAGATATTTTCTGAATGGACTCCGAACGAATAGCGTACACTGTTACCATGCAATTCGAAACCGGTAATTTTCTCGTATGAGATAATTTTACTGACACCATTTTCGAAGAATTTGAGGTAGCCCCGGTCATCGGTATAAACCACAACCTGATTGTTGGCAAGATATTTCTCGGGAATATAGTTTTCGAGGGTATAGGTTTGCCCGTTCACAAAAACCTTGAAATCGTTCTGAACCGAAAAAATTACCATTTCGTCGACTACTTCGAAAAAACCGGGTTTGTCGAACGACAATGTAGCGACCTTACCATTACTGAATACCCTGAGATAATTGTCGGAATTGGTATAGGCAAGCAGTCCGTCGCCACATTCATAAGAAACCGGTTCAAAACTTTCGAGTTCAAAAATCTCATTCTCGTAAAATACCTGAAAGTTATTCATGGGTTCTTCGACAAAGGCAACAATGTCGCGCCCGGCCTTGTACGATTTTATGCGCTCGTAATAGGGCAGGTCAAATATTTCGCCTTTATAAAAAATATGGTAATAGTCTTTGCTGTCGCGATAGACAATCGTGTTTTCGCCACACAGAAAATCTTCGAGCGAATCGCGGCTTAAGGCGTCGTCAAGCTCGAAAAATTCTGAGTTATAGTACGCCATCAGTTTGTATTGAAGATCATCAAAATATATTACCACGTCGTCGTTGCCTGCAAAGGCTTTAACTGTGGTACAGAGGTTTTTGTTCTGTCCGTTGTCGAACACCTTCAGCTGACTGTTCATGCGGTATATTACCAGATTATCGGTAACTTTATATTCACTCACAAACGAACTGACACTGTGCAGGTAATTGTTCTGAAATACCTTAAAGTTTCCTGCATTGTCCTGATAGGCTATCGCATGATTGCCAATCTGGTAGCTTTTGAGTGGAAGGTGCTCAATCTGGCGTGAATTCCCGTTATTAAAAACAAATATTTTATCGAGATAGTCGGAATACAACGACATGTTTTGGGCTTTCGTTCCGTTTGCAATGCAACAAAACAAGCAAGCTGCCAGCAAAGTTTTTATCGGTATTCGAATTTTCATAAAATCGCTTTTGTTGCAGTAAACAAATATAAACATTTTATTCTTAAATTATAGATGGTATTTTTGTTGCCTGTTTATACAAAAATGTGACCAAAACTAAATGGCATGAAAGAAAGCAAGAATGTAGCCAGCATCGGCAGTATGGGAGAGTTCGGATTAATCAATCATCTCACAAAAAATTTTAAGCATGTGAACAAAAGCACCCTTACAGCCGTAGGCGACGATGCTGCGGTAATCGAATGCGGTGCCGATTGCATGCTTGTTACTACCGATTTATTAGTAGAGGGTGTTCATTTCGACCTGATGTACACCCCCTTGAGGCACCTGGGTTATAAATCGGTGGTGGTAAACCTGAGCGACATTTATGCCATGAACGGCAAACCTGAGCAAATTACTGTTTCGATTGCAATCAGTGCAAAAATCACCCTGACAGCACTCGATGAACTTTATGCCGGTATTAAAGCAGCCTGCGAACGCTATGGTGTCGACCTGATTGGTGGTGATACCACCACTTCGATCACGGGAATGACAATCTCGGTTACTGCACTTGGAAGAGTAAAACGTGACGAAATCTGTTACCGGTCGGGAGCAAAGATTAACCATCTTGTTTGTGTTACTGGAAACCTTGGTGCAGCCTATCTGGGCTTACAGCTTCTGGAACGTGAGAAAGAACTGTATCTTAAAGACCCAAATACCCAACCCGAAATATCGGGCTATCCGTATTGTATCGAAAGGATTCTTAAGCCAGAAAATACTCCGGCAATACTACAACTTTTACGCGAAAACAATATTCTTCCATCGGCTATGATGGACGTTTCTGACGGATTGTCGAGCGACATATTACATATTTGCAGTCAATCGGGAGTGTCGTGCAAAATATTCGAAGATAAAATTCCCATTCATCCCGAAACCAGACTGCTGGCCGAAGAATTCCATCTGGATCCTTCGATAGCAGCCCTGAATGGTGGCGAAGATTACGAGTTGTTGTTTACTGCCGACCCGGTACATTACGAAAAACTATCTGCCATCGAAGGTATTCATGTTATTGGCTATATTACGGACACAGCAAACCAACCTGTACTTGTTGCGCGTAATGGTGTTGAAGTAGCTTTGAAAGCACAGGGATGGAATCACTTTAACAAGTAAAACGGGATATTACCTCAACTGAACAAGCCGGATGGTCTTTTTAAGAACCATATTTTCGTAGAGCGAAATCAGATATACCCCGTTTTCGTGGTCATCAGCGTTCCAGCCGATTGCAAAATAACCCGAATAGGTGTGGGTTGAGCAGTTTTTGTACAAGTTGTTTCCCTTTAAATCGCAAACCGTAATGCAGACCTCGGTTCCTTCGGTTGTGTAATACACAATATTACTTTGGTCGGCCACCGGGTTGGGAAATACCCTGAGCTTAGCAAACGAATTATCGGGGGGAGGGTTAACCGTATCGGTAATCGCCTTGCATGGAGAACCAAAGCTATGAACCGAAGACCAGTTTTCTCCCTGGGTATTATCGCTGAAAGCATCGTTCAATTCGAGGCTGAAACCACCTCCGTTTGCCGATACCGGCCAGGGTTCCGACGGAAGGTAGATGAGTGAATCAACAATTCTTCCGGTGGTATTATATAAACGCAGCAGTTCTCCCGAATTGTCAAGCGAAAAGTTAAAATACCCAGACAGACAATTACAATCAGGATAATAAATATTAAATTTTGAACTATCGCCTGCAATAACTACATAGCCTTCCGGGGCAATTTTACTGCCGGATGGAAAAATGTAATTGTGTGTGTCATTATTATCCGAAAATCTCCATCCCGAAATATCAGTGGTGTCATTACCTGTATTGTAGATTTCTATCCACTCACCGCAATCTGACTGAGCATCGGGGTTGTAGTTTATTTCGTTAAATACAATACCAGAACTGTCGCTGTCGACATAGAAAACATTATAATTATTGTAGGCTTCAGCTTCGAAATTATTGGTGTATGCTTCTATTTTATAGAAGTATTTCCCTTTTTGCAGGGTGGTTGAAATTAAATATGATGTATCTCTGAGATTTTCGGCTTTAAGCAAATAGCTGCTTTCCAAATCGGCTGAATTCCCTAAATAGAACCTATATTGAACCACCTCCTCAAGAGGAGAAACACAGACATCCCAGTTAAACTGTATGGGTTCCCCCGGAAAGAACCGATGCTTAATTTTATTTATGCTGAAGGGTTTAAGAATGTATTGAAACTGATATTTTAACTGATTGTAGTTTGCGTTAAATGCTGTTTTAGCAACGTTTAATAAGGTTTGCCAATCATTTTCATTCAACAGGTTGTCACTTGTGTCGTCAGCAACCGAAGATGCCAGTGTAAGATTCAGACTGTCAACCCATTGGCTGATTGTTGCGTCGTTAACCCGTGTTTCGAAAAGTACATCAATACGTTGTTCTATGTCCGCCATCACGGCAGGCGATAAACAAGCCAGTTCCATGATGGGATTATCAGGGGCCCAGAATTTGGATGTGTGGTAGTATGAAATTGTTGATTCGTAATAAAGAAATCCTTTGTCGAGATCCCATGGAAACATGTGCCATTTACCGGAGCCATTGGTGTCGTGAAACATATAATAGTTGTGGTAATATGTGCTGTGGTTTCTGCAAAGCAGATTCATTGCCAGAATATTAATTATGGCATTATAATCGAATTTTTCCTGAAGAAATAATTTGTAATTTTCGACTGAAATTGTATCGAGTTGAAAAATAAGCTCCTGCAGGTCTTCGCGATTTCCCGTTCCGGTTTTCTGCTCCCAATGATAAAATACGTTGTCGTAGCGACTCATACTAGCCCCGTCGAGTGTTGCCTTATAGAGATTACCATTGGGATTGAAACCATTGCGTGTCAGAAAATCTTCATCCATATTCTCGACAGAGATATACAGACCAAGATAATTACCGTTTAAATACAATCTGACGTGTTCCGACTGAAAACAGGGCACACCTGATTCCCTCATAAGCCGAGATGTGGTATAGGCTTGAATATAACTTTTGTCCTCGTAATCAGCATTAAAGTTAAAGACATCAACCCCGTCGAAATCGCCCTCATTGAGTTTTACTTTCAGAGATTTTTTGGGTAAAACCACCGAGCCATCCCCACGGATTCTCATTTCGGCATTTTCGATGCGAACACCATTGTAAGTTATCGAAACAGGAACATAAATCTCTTCGAGAAAGTACAGATAAATCATTGCAAAATCAGCCGGGTTACATTCCAGGTAATATTCCTTCATCTGCTGCGCCCTGCTTACCAGCGAAAACAAAAGCAGAACAATCAGTGATATGACTGTTTTTACTCTAATCATAGATCAGAATTTTTTGAACATACACTATGCCGGCTGATTGAACACATAAAAAATACATGCCGGGTACAGTTGCTTTCAATCTAATTGTTGCTTCATTTCCATCCGAGAAAAAAGTTTCGGGCCATATCTGAACCGGCTGAATAGAAGTATTATATAAAATAATATCGAAATAACCTGAAACGGCCGGAGGTAAAACCACATAAATTTCTTCTTGTGCAGGATTGGGATATATTTTCAGCTGGACGGATTGTGAGATTGGTCTCGTAAACAAAAAAGCAAAAACAAGTCCCATGTTCAGCCCATCGTTGGCAGCAAAGGCCCCCGGTGAATCTGCGTGAAGGGTAAGGTCGGTATTAAAGATGGGAACAGCGGCCAGACAGTGGTTCAGGTTGTCAAAATCAGGATCGTTTGTTATTGAATAGTGTGCAGATAATGAATCACCGACCGGACCTTGCAGTTGTGGGTCGAAGTTGAGTAAATTATCCGTATTATTGAAAAAGACAGTGTTGTTAATCTGAAATTTTCCTTCGGATGCCAGCGTGTATTCATCACCAAAGCGGGCACCGGTTCCATTTGCCATAATCAAACAATGGTTTGCTTCAACATGAGGATTTCCATATCCACATTCAATTCCCTGCCCGCACCCGGTTACAACGCTGTTATAAATCAATACCGAGTTTTTATTCGAACAGGCAATTCCTTCGTGTAAGAAACCTTCAACCCAAGTGTTTTCAATTTGTAGGTTGGCTCCATTATGGTCGATTCCGTCGTCTTCGCCCGAAATAAAAAAGGAGTTTTTTATAGTACTCGTTGTTTCGGTAAGATGTGTTTCGGAGAAATACCAGGCATCGTTGTCATCATCATTCGCCAGTCCATCGGCGTCGGGTATAAACAAAATGTGGCACGAGTCTGCCGCAATACTACTGGCATAAAATTCACCCCCGGTATCGCAGCGCGAAATTAAACAACGGGTGATTTTCATTGTACTATTCAAGGCTCCCAGGGCTTTACCTGTATTATCGATAAAGCAGCAGGCTTCGAAAACCACCGCGGTATTGGCAGCTTTCACAACCGCTTGAGACTGAGAATGGCCGAATACCTGAGTGGGGTCGCCACCACCTTCTGCGAAAAAAGTGTGTTTAAAAAATGAAGTATCCGCGCTGTTCTCGATGATTAATCCTCCCCAGAATTTACCGGTTTCAAGACTGCTGAACAGAATGGGTTTTTCGCTGTTTCCCTGACAAAATACCTGTCCGGTGACTTGTATGTTTGCATTTTCGGCAATGTAAACCCTCGCACCGGGTTCAATGGTAAGCCTGAATCCGCCTTCAATATTGAGATCGCCGGTTATATGATAGCAAACATCTTCTTCTAATGTCAGATTCTGCCCGATGTTCCCGGCGAGTGAAATGAAATTATTTTCAGCGAAAAGCACTGATTTTGAGAATATTGTCCCATCAACCTCCAGAAGAATATCTGCTTGCTGATTCGTTTGCAGAGCCAAACTTCCCACCCCTTTACGGATGTTTACATCCTGAACTAATTCATTGTTTACAGATATTCTGATGATTGTATCGATAAATACCGCATGATTATGGTTGTAAAATCTGCACTCTATGGGAATAACCCTCCCGGCTGTAAACTGGCCGGGACAAACTATCGAAATGCTGTCGTAACGCTGGGCGGGCAGCATTAGCGGAAGCATCAACAGAACGGTTATGAAAAGCGCTTTATTCAAGAATTCTTTAAAAACGTAAAAATACGTTTTTTAGCGATTGAATCGAAAATATATCAGCAAAGAAGAAATTGTGGCTTTTGTAAGGCTGATTAAGGTTCGGCTTCGAAATAACCCTTGATAATGCCGCGCTTGCTGTTGCGAACAAAAAGAATGATTTCGTCACGTTCTCTGGTGGCAGGTAATTCAGTTTCGATATAATCGAGCGATTGGGTTGTATTCATTCCCCTGCCAAACAAAATCCGGTAAATATTCTGAATTTCGTTTATTTTTTCGTTTGCAACACCGCGACGACGCAGTCCGATGGAATTTACTCCTTCGTAAGTGAGCGGATCGCGCCCGGCTTTAATGTAGGGGGGAACATCCTTGCCCACTTTGCTGGCTCCCTGTATCATTACATGGGCACCGATGTTTACAAACTGATGCACGAGACTACCTGCCGAAACAATAGCCCAGTCATCGACCACCACTTCACCGGCCAGGGCAGTGTAGGCACCCAGAATTACATAATCTTTCAGAATGCAGTCGTGAGCTACGTGGGCATAGCACATAATCAAACAATTGCTGCCCACTACAGTTTTTCCCTTAGCCACGGTACCGCGGTTTACGGTAACACATTCGCGGATGGTGGTGTTGTCGCCTATTTCGACGGTGGTTTCTTCGCCTTGAAATTTAAGGTCTTGTGGAATTGCCGAAATAACCGCGCCCGGAAAAATACGGCAATTTTTGCCAATGCGGGCACCTTCCATGATGGTAACATTCGACCCGATCCAGGTCCCTTCGCCGATTACCACATTTTTAGCAATCGTAACAAAAGGTTCAATCACCACATTCTGTGCAATTTTTGCTTCCGGGTGAACATACGACAAGGGCTGATTCATAGTGTTATTTTTGTTTTTCGATGAGTGCATGCATTTCGGCTTCGGCCACCAAATCCTTCCCGACAAAGGCTTCTCCCTTCATTTGGGCAATACCCCGCCGCATTGGCTCAACCAGGGTCAGTTTCATGATGAGTACATCGCCCGGAACAACCCGCTTTCTGAACTTTACTTTGTCGATTTTCAGGAAAAAAGTAAGGTAGTTTTCAGGGTCTGGCAACGAATTCAGTATAAGAATTCCACCGGTCTGCGCCATGGCTTCCACCTGTAGTACGCCCGGCATTACAGGTTCGCCCGGAAAGTGACCCTGAAAATAGTATTCACCGCTGGTAACTGTCTTAATGCCAACTACTTCGGTTTCGGTAAGGCTGATAACCTTGTCGACAAACAGGAACGGGGGACGATGCGGAAGAAAAGTTTTGATTTTATTCACATCCATCAAAGGTTTGTCGTTTGGGTTGTATTCCGGAATTCTGGTTTTCTGCTCCTTGGCCGAGTTTTGTTGTAAAATATGATTTCTGATAATTTTCGCCATTCGGGTATTTCCGTAATGCCCGGGTTTCGAGGCAATTACACTTCCGTTGAAGCGAAAGCCGGTGAGCGCCAGATCTCCCACCACATCAAGCAACTTGTGTCGGGCGGGTTCATTCGGAAAATGCAGGTCGAGGTTGTTCAATATTCCCTGTGATTGTACCTTGATGGTAGGCTTGTTGAAAAGCTTTGCAAGGCGGTCAAACTCGTCCTGACTCCATTCCTGGTCAACAATCACAATGGCATTGTCGAGGTCTCCGCCTTTAATCAGATTTAACCTTAACAGAGGTTCAAGGTCGCTGATAAAAACAAAGGTACGGCACTTGCTGATCTGGCTGGGAAAGTCCTCCAGGCTATCGAGACTGGCATACTGGCTTGCCAGTACATCGGAATTGTAATCTACCAGGACTTTAATTTTATAGCCTGCATCAGGGTATACGGTAATATCTACTCCGCGTTCTTTATCAGAAAAAGAAAGACTTTCGGTGATGTCATACACTTTGAGAAATGCATTCTGCTCTTTTATGCCGGCCTTATAGAATGCTTCAATAAAAAAGCGGGAACTGCCGTCGAGAATAGGAACTTCGGGGCCATCGAGTTCAAAACTGGCATTATCAATGCCCAGCGAATAAGCCGCAGCGAGCAGATGCTCCACGGTACTCACCGACCATCCGTTGTTGCCGATGGTTGTTCCGCGCGATGTATCTGTAACGTTGTCGGCAATGGCTTTAATGATGGCGTCAGGCCCAATGTCGGTCCTGATAAAAACATAACCTGTATCGGGCGCTGCCGGCTTAATATATAAACGAGTTTCCTGCCCCGAATGTAAACCGGGACCCTGCAGCATCACCGGTTTGTTAACCGTTTTTTGTTTTCTGGGTTGGTCAGCCATGAATCAGTTAAAACATATTAAGCGGCAAATATAATATTAATGATGAATAAATAAAACAAACCCACTTACATTGAATCGCCAACCGGATTGCTAAATCATACGCAGTTTTATGTTTCATTCTTATTGAAATACGTCTGAAATTAATAAGTTAGTTCTGGAATAGAATTTTTTGAATGATTACAAATCACACAATATTAATTAGTTATCAATTTAAATTCGACCAATAAAACTTATTTGGTCGAAAATTCAATTATATTAATAAAATACCTATATTTGACCATTCAAACAAAATGGTCGAAAAGTATGAGTAAGCACGATAAAGTAAGAGATAATCTGGTGAATGCAGCCCGACAGTTGTTTACCCGTTTCGGGTTCGAAAAAACCACCATGAACGAAATTGCCATGGAAGCGCGCAAGGGTAAAAGTTCACTCTATTATTATTTTACCAGTAAGGAAGAAGTTTTTCAGGCGGTAGTTGAATACGAGGCCGGATTGCTTCACACAAAACTGGTTGAGGCATACAATACACCCGATGATTTTCTCGAAAAAATCAGAAGTTACATCCGTGTTCGGTTCATCGAAATTATGAAGCTGGGTAACCTGTATCAGGCATTGCGCAACGATTTTCTGAATCATCTGGAATTTGTTCAGAAAGCGCGAGTGCGCTATGATAAGCTTGAGCTTGAATTTATCACACGGGTTCTGAAGCAGGGCAACGAATCGGGGAAATTCAACATAGACGACCCTGCTCAGGTAGCGCGCACTTTTCACATGACAATTAAAGCGGTCGAAATCCCATTGCTTATTTCATACGAGAAAGAACTGTTTGAGCAACAACTCAATACCATTATCGACATTTTATTTTTTGGACTCGTAAAGCGCTGAAAAACCATGATTCAACGAATAATTCTGACCGCACTGTTGTTGACCGCAGTGGTTGTGTGTCCTGCACAGGCACCCGGCGACACGGTATTTCTGGACCTTGACCATTGCCGTAGTCTGGCAATCGAAAACAACAACAAATTGAAAATTGCCGAATGCCGCAGCCAGGCGGCAACCGAATTGCGAAAATCGGTGAGTACCCGCTATTTCGGAGAGTTTGGTCTGGCCGGTCAGTATCAGTACAGCAACCGGCAAATCAGCCTGTTCAACCGCGATATGTTTCTTCCGGTGGTGCCGTTTTGGGCAATCGATCAGGAAACGGGAACCCTGCGAACCGATATTCTTGAGAATCCATTACTCAACGGAATTGTTGCCAATCCGTTTACCGGCGAAATATTCTACGATACCGAAGGTAATCCGGCCTTTCTGCTTTACAGTTATCTACCGTCGGAACAACTCAAATTCGGGACACACCATAATTTTATGTTCGGCCCTTCTTTTATTCAACCACTGTATCTGGGTGGAAAAATCAGGAATATGGTTAAGGTGGCCCGCGCCGGAGAGGAAATTGCCAAACTGAAGCAGGACATTGATTACGACGATGTGATTTTTAATACAGATGAAGCCTACTGGCGTTGCGTGAGTGTTCAGGAACAACGGAATCTTGCTGTTTTATATCACGGATTACTTAAGAAACTGCTTGCCGATGTCGAGAACTACTACAGCGAAGGTATAATAACCTACAACGATGTACTGAAAGTAAAGATCAAGCTCAACGAAGCCGAGCTCAACCTGTTGAAGGCCGACAACGGATATGCCCTGTCGCAGATGGCTTTGCTTCAAATTATCGGGATTTCGTATGATACACCCATTCGCCTTGATACACAAACCGGTGAAATGCCCGTATTACCCAACCCTTCAGGAGCTTACGAACTGGCGCTGAGCGGAAGGAAAGAGCTGCAAATTCTTGATCAGACTCTACTGCTATCCGAAGCCCAGCAAAACATTGCGCTTTCGAGGTTTCTCCCCAATATTACCGCATCAGCCAACTACCTGTTTGTGAACCCAAACCCTTACAATGGCTTCGAAAAGGAGTTCGGCGACGACTGGTCGCTGGGGCTCACCGTGCAAATTCCCCTCTTTCACTGGGGCGACAGGCTGCATACCTTGAGGGCAACACGAAAAATAAACGAAGTTGCCCTGCTGATGAAAAAGGATGCTGAAGAAATGATACGCCTCGAACTGGAGCAATCGTGGTATGTGTTTACCGAAGCAGTTAAAAAATATGACCTGTGCGAAAAAGCCCTTATTCAGGCATCCGAAAACCTGAGAATGTCGCAGGACTCCTGGCAAGAAGGGATGATTAAGCTTTCCGATTTGCTCGAAGCTCAGGTAATCTGGCAGCAGGCATACTCCGAACTGATACAATCGAAAACCGACCTGAAAATGCAGGAAATAAATTACCGTCGTAAAACCGGATTGCCGCTGATGAAATAAATTCAAACACAAAGACTATGATACACCCTCCTGTAAAAGCTAAAACAAGATTATTTCTTGTCGCCGGAAGCATTATTCTGCTGTTGCTGGTTTCGTGCGGAACAAAAAACAAGGAAGCCGGAAAACCGCAGGAAATTCAGAATGTAAATTATGCAGTGGCTGAAAATCGTACATTTTCGGATGAAACCGAATATTCGGGAACTTTTTTGCCCAATAAAGAGGCCAACCTGGGGTCGTCAATGCCTGGAAAAGTCGAGAAATTCTATTACAGCGAAGGCAGCTTTGTAACCAAAGGCAGCCTGTTGGTTGAGTTGTCGGCTGAATTGCTCACTCAGGCCCTCATCGAATATGAGGCGATAAAGAAAGATTATGATAGGGTGAGCCGTCTGCGCGAAAAGGGTAGTATCAGCGAAATCGACTACGACCATCTTAAGGCCAAACTCGAAGCCTCGGAGGTAAAAACACAGATGCTTAAAAACAACACTTCGGTGATAGCCCCTTTCGATGGCATTATTGTGGATTATCTTGTTGAAGAAGGCGAGAACTACTTTTTCAACATTAACCTTGACCCGGGATATTCAAATACTTCGGGCATTTTGCGGCTGATGCAGATTAACCCCATTGTGGCCGAAATTCAGGTGAATGAACGGGACCTCATAGGAATTAAAAAAGGACAGTCGGTCAGCGTGGTTTGCGATGCCTTGGGCAGCAAGGAATACAAGGGTACAGTCCGCTATATCAAACCAATATTGTCGACCACCACACGAACGGCTCCTGTCGAAATCGAACTGAACAACAGCAGCGGCGACCTAAAGCCCGGGATGTTCGCACGTGTTGTTTTCAGTAAGCACGAAATTTCAGCTGTGTTTATTCCGGTAGACGCCATCTACCGCCAGCCCGGTACCCCCGAAGATTTTGTGTTTGTAGTTACCGGTGGTGTGGTTACCCGTAAACCCGTAAAACGACTGAAAACCATCGATAAGTGGATTGCGGTTGATGGTATTGCCAGTGGCGATACCGTGGTGACCCAGGGCAAAAATAAAGTGAAAAGCGGTGATCGGGTTAATCTAAAATCGAACTGATATGTTTCTGCCTAAACTTACGGTAAAGCGTCCCGTTACCACGGCCATGGTTTTTTTGGCGATACTCCTTTTCGGGGTTTCTGCATGGGTTTCGCTGCCGCGCGATTTACTTCCTGCCGTTGAACTTCCCACCATTACAGTGATTACCATCTATCCGGGCGCTTCGGCCGAAGATGTCGAGAAGCAGGTAACCAATCCCCTTGAAGTGGTTCTTTCGGGCACCGAAAAACTAAAGAAAATGACCTCCTCATCCCGCGAAAATGTATCGTTTATTTCGCTGCAGTTCGAATGGGGAACCGATGTTACGGCTGCTGCAAATTCGGCACGTGACCTTATGGAACTGGCAAAAAGCAAGTTGCCGGCCGACGCCATGAGCCCCTATATCATGAAAATAAACAGCGGGATGATTCCTGTAGTGGTATATACCATACAGGCAGAAGAAAGCTATATCGGACTAGAAAAAATAGCATACGATCAGATAATTGAACCACTTAAAAAAGTACCCGGGGTGGGTTCTGCCTTTATCATCGGGCAAGCCTCGCGCGAAATTAATATTCAGGTCGATCCGGTGAAGCTGAAAGCCTATAATATGAACATTGCGCAGATCAGCACCATTTTGAAGGCCGAAAACCTGAGTATTCCCGGTGGAAATATCAAGTTCGACAAATACGATTTTGCATTGAGAATTCCCGGCGAAGTGCGTTCGGTCGAAGAATTGGGCAACATTGCTCTTGTTTCGTTTGCCAACCGGATCATCCGATTGCGCGATGTGGCAACAATTACCGACGGATACCGCGAAAAAGACGAAAGGGCATTCGGCGAAGGGCATAAGGCTGTCGGCTTGTTCATACAAAAACAATCCGATGCCAATTCATACGAAGTGTATCTTGGTATTGTGTCCGAAATGCAGCGGATACTCAAAACACTGCCACCCGACATAAAGGCCAATATTGTTTTCGATACGGCACAAATCATCAAGGAAGTTACAAGCAACCTCAGTTCTACCATATGGTATGCCGGTTTGTTTGTCATTCTGGTGGTCTTCCTCTTTTTGCGCGAAGTTCGGAGCAGTGTTATTGTTATCCTGACAATTCCCACCTCGCTGATTGTTGCATTTATTGCGATGAAACTGCTGGGTTACACCATCAATATTTTTTCGCTGATTTCGTTGATAATAGCCATTGGTATGGTGGTGGACAATGCCATTGTAGTACTCGAAAACATTACGCGGCATATCGAAAATGGTGTGCGCCCCAAACAGGCAGCCATTTTTGGTACCTCCGAAATGGGTAATGCCATAACCGCCAGCACCCTTACAACGATTTGTGTGTTTATTCCGCTCATGTTTACCGGTGGCATTGTGGGGATATTGTTCAAACAGCTGGCTGTATTGGTAACCATCACCATGGCAACATCGCTGCTGGTGGCTCTCAGCCTTACACCCATGCTGGCATCGGTGATGCTGAAACCCTATGCCCAACAAAAAAAGCGGACACGTTTATATGCTTTCAGCGAAAAATGGCTTTTGTCGTTCGAAAACGCATATGCCCGTTCGCTACAGTGGGTCGTAGGTGCAAAGTTTACAGCCATTGTTTTGTCGCTGGCTTTATTTGCTTTTTCGATATTTTTGTTCACACGCATGGGAACAAACTATATTCCCGACCTTGATGCCGGTGATGTAATAACCAACATCGAAACCGAAGTGGGTACCAGTGTAGCCGAAACCGAACGCATTGCCAGGCAGGTGGAGCAGATTTACCGTGACGAAATTCCCGAAATGGTGTCGCAATATACTGTGGTTGGACAAACCGAATCGAACCTGCTTACCGGAATTGGTTTTAAGGAAGGGAAAAACAAGGCAACTATCAGTGCACACCTGTGTCTGCCACAGGAGCGAACACGTTCGGCACAGCAGATTGCCGAGAACATCAGGCTGCGGCTTGCACAGATTCCCGAAATCGAAAACTACCAGGTTACAGGGGGTTCGATGCTGCAGAATATGTTGCTGGGCAACAACAAACCCATCGAAATAAAAATCACGGGAAAAGACTACGACCTGATTAATGCCACTGCCATGGTTTTTGCCGAAAAGCTGAAACAACACCCCGGTTTCTCCGATGTCGAAACCAGCATCGATTTGGGAAAGCAGGAGTACCAGATAATCATCGACAAAGATAAAGCATCAGCTGCAGGACTCAACACAGCCATGATAGCCATGCAGGTGAGGCAGGGGGTGTATGGTGCCGAAGCAGGAACCCTCAACGATGGAGGCGAGGAATATAAAATTGTGGTGAGGTTCTCGCCCGAAAACCGGAACAGCATCGACGACCTGAAAAAAATAAACCTTACCACCTTGCTGGGGAATCAGGTAAGGCTTTCGGATGTTGCCCATGTTTCGGAAGCCTATGGTCCGCTCGAAATTAAGCACGAAAGTCGCTCGCGCATTGTTACCGTAGGTGCAAACCTCAACAATCTTGCACTAAGCGATGCCGCAGAAGTCGTAAGAAGCATGATTGACGAAACCGAAACCGATCCCTCGGTGATGGTCGATGTAGGTGGTCGTATCACCGACCAGGAAGAATCCTTCGGGAATCTGAACTACATTTTTATCATTGGAATTTTGCTGGTTTTTATGGTGATGGCTTCGCAATTCGAGTCGCTGAAATCACCATTTATTATTTTGTTTGCCATACCTTTTGCCTTAATCGGGGTCATACTGGCTTTTGTCATAACCGGTACCGACCTGAACATTGTTAGCTTTGTCGGAGTGATTATGTTGCTCGGAATTGTGGTAAACAACGGCATTGTGCTGGTGGACTATACCAATCTGCTCAGGGCCAGGGGTGTGCCTGTGGTCAGGGCTGTGGTTGAATCGGGACGTTCGCGCCTCCGTCCGGTGCTGATGACATCGCTTACTACCATTCTGGCTATGATTCCTATGCTATTCAGTAGAAGTATGGGCTCCGAACTCTGGGTACCACTGGCCATTACCATGACAGGCGGTATGCTGGTGTCGCTGCTGATTACCCTATATCTGGTGCCCTGCATTTATCTGAGCCTGAACCATCGTGCCCTGAAAAACGAAAAAAACCATTAAACCTATGAAAGCAATTTACATTTCGTGCAATGTGAGTACCACCCACATAATAACAGCCATACTTGATGATGCGTCGGTAAACGGTTATCAGATTTTCGACAACGTGGCAGCGCGATTGCCCCTTGGTAACCACAGGATGGACAATACCGTATGGCCCGGCTACAACAATGTGGTGTTTGTGCAGGGCATTGACGATTCAGCCGCAGCCGGTCTGGTTGAAGCCCTCAGGGAATATAACCGCAATGCTTTCAACAAAGACGAACTCATTGGCGTAAGTGTATGGAATGTTGAAACGTTTTTTTTCGGGTAGGATAATTACAGGTCGGGTTGGATATGTCAAATGTCAAAAGTCAAATGTGGGGAGTGCTGTCGGGAATAATCCCCTCCATCTAACCCGTTTCAAAACATCTGACATCAGACATCTGACATTTGCCATTTTTGCCTTACTCAGTTTTGTCGTACACTTCCAGGGCTGTCGGGAGGCAGGAGGCAACACCTTTTAGTCCGCATACCGAGAGGGTAATCAGAATTGTGTCGCGTATTTCGTCGCGGGTAGCGCCCAGTTTTTTTGCCATGGGAACATGGTAATAAATGGCGGTAGTGTCGCCCAATGATGCCTTGATACCGATGTAAACCAGTTGCTTGGTTTTTGCGTCGAGGCCGGTGGTGTTTTTTAAGGCTTCAATTAAGCCGTTGAATGCTCCGGCAACTTCGGGTGCTTCCTGTTGAAAAACTTCGAGTGGATTCATATCGAGTAATTATTTGTTTTATGACGGAATTCAAATTTGTAAAGTATTATTTCACTTCGATGAAATCGCCGAATACTGCCAGTCGTTTACCTGTTTCAGCATCAAACAACTGAACATAATCACCATAGGCTTCGTTGCCTTCCATGATAATTTTATTCTTATACATGCTCAATGTCACCTTGTTATAATACTCCGAGTGCGAGGCATTAATTTGCTTTACATCGGCAGTCCACTTCATTTTTCCGGTATTCATGTCGAAGCAATGCAGGCTAGAGCCGGTGGCTATCGGATGGTAATTGGCAATATACAGCAAATGTCCCTGTAGAATTAAATCGCATGCCGCACTGCTGTAAGGTATTTCGAAAGTGTACCGTGTGTTGTCGGTCATCTGTACCAAAAAACGGTCGTCGGCCTTCGATACAATGCCAATCAGGCTTTTTTCGTTTTCATCGAGAATAATTCCATTGGCTGTTTTGTCGTATTCGCTGGTTGAGAAGTCGTCCATCGACAGAACAATGGTTTTGTTTTTATCGGCAAAGGCAATGTGTGAACTAAAAATCATCTGGCACCCGGTAAGGCCGTAAAAATACAGGTATCGATTGTACTCGTTGGTGTTGGGATCAGGGTGGGTGATATAGGTGTGTTCAAGCTCCGTACGCATGATTTCAGTGCCGCCGGCATTGTATTTACAAATTGTATATCGGGTGGTGTACATGTTTTCCATAAACATGATGATGTCGTTCTGGTACGGCAGCAGGTAAATGGAGTACTCATGAACCTCGGGCAGCGGCCTTTCTACCGGCAGTTTTATAGTACCCGTCTGCTTCTTCCCTTCAACAATGTTGATGTTGTAAATGCCTTTTTCCTCGTTTTTATCAACGATATACGACCTCCCGTTAAGATAGACCGAATCGGTCACAATATTCCGGAACCGGTGTGCATACTTCGAACATGTTTTAAAATGTTTTGCCGGAATACCATCTATCAGCACGGCATTGTTCGCATCAAGATCAATAAAGTAGTTATCAAACGCATACAAATTGCTGCATTCTTCGGCTTCAATCACTACCTTATCCTGAGTGTTATTATTCGCATTCTGCGGCGATGAGCATGCCAGCAAACCGATAATTGCGAGGATGAGGATGGGTTTCATGGGCGGTGTTTTGGATATTTGGTGGGTAGATTGTGTCGAAGAATGAAATTTCGATTATTTCGTTTTATTTTCTAATATTTTCAAACTTTCCAGATAATTTTTTTCGGCTTCACTCAATGTTTTTTGTTGATACTTTTTGTACTCTGTCGTCGCCTTTTCAATGGCAATTTCATGACTTACAGAGCCAGCACCCTGCAATAATTTTTCACCGCTTATTGTCAGGATTTTATCCAAATGTTCAGCCCAATCTTTCATTGTCATTATCTGTTCTCTTTCGGCTTGACGCTCTGCAAAATCCAAATACCCTGATACAATTTGTCCGAGCGAGCGAAGTTCCTTTTCGTCCAAGTAATTTTTTGCTACCACAACATCTTTCAGGTAGGGACGATTGCCCGAGAAAGTCATCAGACCCATAAATTCTTTTTCGGCATCAGCGCGGGTATAAATTACCTCGGCTGCTGTTTGTCCATGTACAGCATAATGAATTTTGTTTTGAACTTTTTTGAAAAATGCAATCGAAATTTCAGTATCAGGGTCATAATCTATACTCGTTGCGTAAATATCAAGTACCTGACGATAAAATACTTTCTCTGATGAACGAATATCGCGTATTCGTTGTAATAATTCTTTCCAATAGCCTCCTCCTCCCAGATTTTTAAGGCGTTCATCATCCATCGTAAAACCTTTGCGGATATATTCGTTAAGACGTTTTGTTGCCCATTGACGAAATTGCGTGCCACGCTGCGATTTTACCCTATACCCTACTGAAATAATAACATCAAGATTGTAATGTTTTACCGAAATTTCCTGCGTTTTCCCTTCAATTGCACCATGTTGAGTGGTATGTCGGAAAATCCGACACACCTCTTCTTCATTTAATTCACCTTCCTTAAAAACATTTAATATGTGTTCGGTAATGGTAGTTCGGGCTTTTCCAAAAAGCAATGCCATTTGGTCTTGATTTAGCCACACTGTTTCATCCTCAAACCGAACATCTACCGAAATTTTTTCGTCTTCTGTTTTGAATAAAATAAAATCGGAATGGTTCTTATTCATATTGCGTTATGTTGTTTTTTATAATTGAATTATCCTAAATCTTTTTCCTTGGTGTTCCAACGAATTGAAGCAAGACAGTTGATTTGTACCTCCACTAAAGCCAAAATTGATGACCTCAAGGTCTCATTGTCCATTAAATATGGGTCTTGCAGTTCAGAGATATTGTAATTTATTCGTTTAGGCATATTTAAAAATCAAATATAATGCACCTCCTCTCTGAGTTGGTAAAAATGTATACACAAGTTCACAGAGATTCGTTGTGCAAATTAGGCATATAATTGCACAAAAAGAACTCTGGTTTGCAAAAATATTTGCTTTGCGAAATTGTCGGGGTTATTACTTGATAGTGAATTGTATTTCTGTTTTTCACCGCAATATACTAACCCGTTTTACAAGGATTCTCAGTATACAAACCGGGAATGGTTAACACTCTGGCAATTTACTTCTACAAATTGCTCATTACTACAGCATCTTTAGCAAATTCCTGATGTCGGTTTTCTCGCGGATAATGTCGCCGATGGCATCAATAGTCACACGCTCCTGCTGCATGCTGTCGCGGTAGCGTATGGTTACGGTGTTGTCGGTGGTGGTTTGGTGGTCAACTGTGATGCAGAAGGGTGTGCCCACAGCATCCTGACGACGGTAGCGGCGACCGATAGAGTCTTTTTCGTCGTACTGGCACACTACGTCGTACTTAAGTCCATCGATAATCTGCCGGGCTATTTCGGGCAGTCCGTCTTTTTTTACCAGTGGCATAATGGCTGCTTTTACCGGTGCCAGCGGAGCCGGAATACGAAGTACCACACGGGTTTCGTCGCCCACCTGCTCTTCGCAGTAGGCCGCCGACATCAGCATCAGAAACGTGCGGTCGAGGCCAATGGATGTTTCAACCACGTAGGGCACAAAGCTTTCGTTGGTTTCGGGGTCGAAATAGTTCATTTTTTTACCCGAAAATTCCTGATGCTTCATCAAATCGAAATCAGTACGCGAGTGAATACCTTCGATTTCTTTAAACCCAAACGGGAAATCGAATTCGATGTCGTAGGCGGCATTGGCATAGTGCGCCAGTTTGTCGTGTTTGTGCCAGCGGTATTTGGCCGTATCGAATCCAAACGAGTGATGCCATTTCATGCGTTTTTCGCGCCATTGTTCGAACCATTCGAGTTCGGTGCCGGGTTTTACAAAATACTGCATTTCCATTTGCTCGAACTCGCGCATACGGAAAATGAATTGACGAGCTACAATTTCGTTGCGAAACGCCTTTCCGGTTTGGGCTATACCAAACGGAAGCTTCATACGTCCGGTTTTCATCACGTTCAGAAAATTCACAAAAATACCCTGAGCGGTTTCGGGGCGCAGGTAGATAACATCAGCACCTTCGGCCACCGAACCCATCTTGGTGTCGAACATCAGGTTGAACTGCCGCACATCGGTCCAGTTGCGTGAACCCGACACGGGGCATACGATACCCAACTCTTCGATGAGGGCTTTCACCGCCTGCAAATCGCTGCCTTCGAGGGCGGCAACCATTTTTTTCCTAACCTCATCTATTTTTGCCGAATACTCAAGTACCCGAGCATTGGTCGAGCGGAACATACCTGCATCGAAACTGTCGCCAAAGCGCTTGGCCGCTTTTTCTACTTCCTTCTCGATTTTATCTTCGAGTTTCAGAATGTAGTCTTCGATAAGTACATCAGCACGATAACGCTTCTTGGAATCTTTGTTGTCGATAAGCGGGTCGTTGAATGCATCAACATGGCCCGAAGCTTTCCACACGGTGGGGTGCATGAAAATGGCCGCATCAATACCCACCACTTCTTCGTTCATCTGGGTCATGGCCCGCCACCAGTAGTCGCGTATGTTGTTTTTAAGTGCAGCACCGTTCTGACCATAGTCGTACACCGCGCTTAAACCGTCGTAAATCTCACTCGATTGAAAAATAAAACCGTATTCTTTGCAATGCGATATCAGTTTTTTAAATAATTCTTCTCCGCTCATATTTGTAAGTTTTGGGCAAAAATAGTAATAATCACCGGTTGCCGAACAACAAAATATTTTGGTAACGAAATTGTTTTTTTTATTTAATATTAATTTGCTATATTTGTATAAGCAGTTTGGTTTATTATCGTAACATAATATATTGATTTATGAAAAAAATATATCTTTTAATCATATCTGTTGTACTAAGTGTGCAATTTTGTGTTTCATCCACTATTTATGTAAAGTATGATGCCACAGGTTTAAATAATGGGAGCAGTTGGGAAAATGCCTTTCAAAACTTGCAGCAGGCATTGGATATTGCCATTTCCGGTGACGAAATATGGGTTGCCCGTGGTACCTATACCCCAACTTACGATTATGGATTGGGTGGTGATGCGCGCAACCGTCACTTTCGAATGATTGAAGGTGTTGCCATTTACGGTGGTTTTGCGGGAACCGAAACTGCCATTGCACAGCGAAGCGATTTTGGCGAGGGTGGTCTCAACGAAACCATTCTGTGTGGTGATCTGAACGGAGATGATGTGGTTTCGGGCGCGGGAAGTTCACTCATTATCAGTAACAATAGCGAAAACTGCTATCATTTGTTCAGGTTATCTTCCGATATCACTCCGGTGCTTACACAGGCCGCCATTCTCGATGGATTTACCATTACCGGCGGAAATGCCAACGCAGCCACTTCGCCGGATACTCAGGGCGGAGGTATTGTAATTGAATCGCAATCGCCCTTACTCCGGAATCTTATTATTAAATATAATTTTGCCAAAGGCGGAGGTGGAATATCCTTGATGGGGCCGGAGGTGAATCCGGGATTAAACAACACGGTACTGCAGAATTCGGTTGTGAAAAACAACCTGTCGTCAGGTGGCGGCGGTGGTATAAATATGGTTAACTGCGGAGCCAATGCCGAAGTGGTCAATTGTATTATTTCGGGCAATATGACCACCATGAACCCGGGACCCTGGAATGTGGGTGGCGGTGGTATCAGGATATATCACCGTGCAAAAATCACCAATTGTCTTATCGAAAATAACCAGGCTCCGTATTGTGTTGCCGGTGGCGGTGGCATTTTTATCGATTACGGACATTTCTGGAGTACGCTGAGCGTGATTGTTACCGGGTGCACCATAGCGAATAACCATGCCCTGAACGGCGGCGGTACGCATTATGTGGTTAACGGTGGAGAATTCCGCAATTGCATCCTGTGGGGAAACACCGACCAAAGCGGTGTGTCGAATTATGTGGGCAGCACTTTTACCTATTGCAATTCCAGCCCATTGCCATCGGGTACAGGGAACGTTTCGCAGGATCCTGTATTTTATAATCCGCAGGCTCACGATTACCGACTATGCGACATCTCTCCCTGTGTTAATACGGGGAATAATGCACTTAACGCCCTGGTTTACGACATCCGTGGGCAGCTTAGGGTTCAGAATGCTGTGGTCGATATGGGCGCATACGAGTATACTCCGGGTCTTGACCCTGTAAGTGAGGCTCCGGTAATAGGCTGTCCGGCGAATATTACTCAGGCCAACGACTTGGGTTTGTGCAGTGCGATAGTTGATTTTCAGGCTACGCTGGTTTCGGGTATTCCGGTACCGACACTGAGTTACACACACAACCCGGGTTCTGTTTTCAACGTCGGAACAACTACCGTAACGGTTTCGGCAACAAACCCGGCCGGCACTGCTGAATGCAGTTTTGACGTTACGGTTAATGACACTGAAACCCCTCAGATAAGCTGCCCTGGTAATATCAGCCTGAACAACGATCCGGGTGTTTGCGGTGCCATTGTTCATTATCCCTATCCGGTTGCCACCGATAATTGCTTTACCCTGACAACGGGAACCGAGGAGTTCGATTATACCGGGACGGAACAAACCTGGGTAGTCCCCGAAGGGGTTTATTACATCGAAATTGAAGCTTACGGTGCGCAGGGTGGCAACGGTCAATATCAAAGCAGTATTGGCATTGGTGGTTTGGGTGGATACTCAAACGGTAAATTGGCAGTTACTCCAGGAGAAACCTTATATGTTTACGTAGGCCAGCAAGGTCCGTCGAATTCGGGTCTCAGCCGTCAAACAGCTTTTAATGGTGGTGGTGCAGGTTATGGAGGAAGCAATGGAATACGTGGAAGCGGTGGCGGTGCTTCCGATGTGCGGAAGGGGGGTAATAGTCTGTACGACAGGGTAATTGTTGCCGGTGGTGGCGGTGGAGCCTGCTGTTACAGCAGTGGCGGCAATGGCGGTGGCCTGTCGGGAACCGGTGGAACCGGAAATTTCGGTGGCGGTGGAACACAAACTGCAGGCGGAACTTCGGGTGTGTATCCCGGGAGCTTTGGTTTTGGAGGCAGTAACACCGCCAGTATGAGTACCTTTTGTGGCGGTGGCGGCGGATATTATGGCGGAGGCGCAGGAAATAACGGCGGGGGTGGCTCAGGTTATATTGGCGGTGTTTACGATGCAGCAACAAGTGTGGGGGTTAACGAAGGCCACGGAAAAATACTGATTCACTGGGAAACAAGCTATACCGCTCAAACCACAGGCTTGCCTACCGGTTCGTTTTTCCCTGTCGGAAATACTGTAAATACCTTTGTTACTACCGATAATGCGGGTAATACGACCAGTTGCAGCTTCGAGGTACTGATAATTGATAATACACCCCCGGTAATCAGCTGTCCCGCGAACTTCGAACACGTCACAGATGCCGTTAATTGCTATTATACGGTTGACAATCCCACGAAAATAGTTCAGAAAACCTATCCTGTCATCATAGCCAATCTCGTTAATATGTTTGAATGTGACCCCGGACAAACAAACTCATCGTGGGTGAATTACTTCGATTATGTAGGATTCGATTGGACCGATACCGAATTTGGAACTGTTACTAACGTGCAATTAAAGTTCAGTGTGGGGACGCAGTTTTCGAGTGTTATGCGAACCCTGCTCTTTAACGGAACCAACGCAGGCCAGTTTCAGACCCCGACATGGAACATGTGTACCGGTGCCGCCACACCCGATAATATTGTTACCATGAACCTGAATCCCGGTGATTATATTACCGGTGCCACCAACACAATCAGGATTAGCATCGAAGATATCTGGGGCTTCTGGGCAGATCCCGTATTAAACAATCATTTTGCCGAAATTACGGTTACCTATATTCAACCGGTTGAAACCGACCCGGTGTTTTCCGACAATTGCCCCGGAGCCACTATTGCTTATGAGCTTTCGGGTGCAACCAACGGCGAAGGAACCGACAGCCTGAATGGTGTTGAATTAAACCCCGGCATCACCGAAATAACATGGACTGTAACCGATGCATCCGGCAATACAGCGTCATGCAGCTATACGGCTGGCATTACCGATACCTATGCTCCGGTGATTGTTTGCCCTGCCAACGTTCAGGCATATACCGGCCCTACCCAGTGCACAGTAAGCGATGTATTGCTCGGAATACCTGATATAACCGAGAATTGCAGCTACACGCTTATCAACAATGCACCTGCAGAATTCGAAACAGGAGTTAGTACGGTTGTATGGACAATTACCGATGCTTCAAACAACGAGGCATCGTGTCAGCAGTTAGTTACGGTAACCGACAACCAGCCTCCGGAGATAGTCTGTCCCGGAAATATTTCTGTAAACAACGACCCGGGTGTTTGTGGTGCCATGGTAAATTATGATGTGAGCGTTTACGACAATTGTTCGCTGGCTTACCCAATTGATATGCCGGGCTACACCTATATCGGTATTCACGAAAATCATGTGTATTACCTTTCAGACTATTCAACTGGTTTTTATGCAGCCCGTGATTCTGCTATTGCCCACGGGGGACAACTGGTGGAGATAGATAATGCCGCTGAAAACAATTTTCTTTCGACGGTGGGCAGTTTTTGGCTTGGTGGTTTACAGAATCTATCGAGCCCTACCTATTCAGAACCAGGAGGCGGATGGGAATGGCTCGATGGCACTCCATTCACTTACACCAACTGGAATACCGGAGAACCCAATAATGCGGGGCAGGAAAACTTTTTACAAATGGTACCCGGTGGCCGCTGGAACGATTTATCTCAAACCTTCTCCATTCAACATGTTGTCGAAATTAACACATTGATACAAACATCAGGTTTACCTTCAGGTTCGATTTTTCCGATAGGTATCACCACCAATACTTTTGAAGTTTTCGATGAAACCGGCAACTCAAGTACCTGTAGTTTTGATGTAGTTGTTACCGATAATGAATTGCCGGTTATTTCGAGCAGTTCTAATCTGAATTTTGTATTAGACAATGGCTTATGTGCTTACACAATTAACAATAATTCAGCAACTTACACACGAACCTATCACATTGCCGATGCCAATTTGTTTAACTTTAATTATGTCTCTTGTGGTAGTGGTCCATACACAAGTTATCCGACTGCCGGTTTTAACTGGACCGACACTGAATTAAGCGGTTATGTATTGAGTGTTGAATTAAAGTTTAATGTGGGTATTGAATGTGAATCAGGAGGAAAAGTATATAATACTCAGTTTAACGATTCAGACGAATCATCCTTTACACAGGCTCCTTCATTGTGTTCCTGCGATCCACCAAATTCGCCGAGAATTATTGCCTTAAATTTAACCGCTGACAATTATCGTGTCGGAGACGTAAACAGTTTTCGTATTACCAATAACAGCAGCGCCTGGGGTGTTTATGGAGAAGCCTCTCTTTCGGGATATTATGGCGAAGTGCAGGTTACCTATAGTGCTGTGTACCCCGGAGCAGCCGATAACTGTGCCATCGATTCGGTAAGCTACAGCCTGAGTGGCGCTACCACAGGAATAGGTTCCGGCGATTTGTCAGGCGTAGTATTAAATCAGGGTATTACCCAAGTACTGTGGACAGCCTTTGATATTCACGGGAATTCAAACACCTGTACACAAATTATTACGGTTACCGATAATGAGCCACCCACAATTACCTGTCCGGCCAATATATCGGTAAATACCGACCCCGATTTATGCACGGCAGGCGGAGATATTCTCGGTACGCCTGTGGTAACCGAAAACTGCACTTACACTTTGGTGAACGATGCCCCCGAGACATTTTCTCCGGGGATTCACAGTATAATCTGGACAGTTACCGATGCAGGCGGAAATTCGGCTACCTGCGAGCAGACCATAACCGTTACCGATGCTCAGATTCCAACAATAGCCTGCCCTTCCAATGTTTCGGTGAATACCGACCCCGATTTATGCACGGCAAGCGGTGTGGAACTGGGTGATGCAAGCACCGGCGACAATTGCGGTGTGCTGACTTATTTCAACGATGCCCCTGAAACATACGTTGTGGGTGTTACAACTGTAATATGGACGGTTCAGGATGTAAACGGAAACACAAATACCTGTGAGCAAACAGTTACGGTTAACGATACGCAGCTTCCCGCAATTACTTGTCCCGAAAATATCTGGGTAAATACCGATCCCGACCTCTGTACGGCAAGCGGTATTGAAATTATAGAAGCCGAGGCTGCCGATAACTGTGGTATATTGAGCCTGGTGAACGATGCTGCAGAGCCTTATGCGCCGGGAATTAACATAATTACATGGACAGCCGAAGATGTCAATGGAAACATCAACACCTGCCAA